>JAEZGP010000152.1 GCA_023437285.1 Actinomycetes bacterium
GGTCACGACCTGCCGCGACAGGTCGGCGCCCGCGATCTCGGAGCGCAGCCGCTGCGACCGCTCGACGATCACCGCGCAGTACCGCTCGAAGGTCAGGCCCACCCCGCCCACCCTAGGGGCCGGGTCCGACAACCTCAGGCCGACGGGCCGACCGACTCGATGGCGTAGCCGTCCGGGTACGAGGGTGCGTTGATGCCGTCGGCGAGGAACAGCGTCGCGCGCGGGCCGTGAAAGAAACGCAGAACCGCGGCGCGGGTACGCAGGCCCGCACCCACGACCATACGCGCCGGCCACGGCGGGTCGGCGGCGCCGACCGCCCGGCGCACCGGCGGGTCCAGCAGGCAGTTCGCCATGGCCGGCGCGAACCGGGCCAGCCGGTCGGGCAGGCGCCCCGCGAACAGCTGGGTCGTGGCGGCCATCAGCGCGGTCGCCGCCGGGCTGGGTGCCAGGAACCGCTGCTCGTACGCGTCGAGAAAGCGCGCGAATTCCGCGTACCCCTGGGGTATGTCCTTGATGTTCATGAGGCGACCCAGCCGGCCGTAGAACTGCGCCGTCGCCGCGCGCTCGTGGCAGCACAGCGGCCGCCAGCCGTGCCGGTCCACCCACCGCGTCGGCACGACGACCAGCGTGGCCAGCACGTAGCGGTAGTCGTCGGCGGAGATCTCGAAGCGCTGGTGGATGCGGTTGAGCTGGCGCACGGCCGCGCGCCCGCGCTCGCTACCCAACCCATGAATGATCATTTCGTACATGAGGATCGCGGTGTCGTCGGCGCGCTTGCGCGGGCGACCGGTCAGCTCGCCGGTGCTGGCGATGAGCGTCGCGATCGACGGGATCACGTACGTGCGGTAGAACGCGAGGTTCAGCGCGAGCAGCATGTCCCACGGGAACTCGCGCAGCGCCACACCGCGGTAGATCTCCTCGCAGTCGGCGACCGGATCAAGTGTCTTCACGTGCGCCAGGTGCCGGTACCGTCCCCGCATCAGTCCTCCCCGATGGACGCCGCACAAGTCTATGCCGCCGGATCGGCCCGGATACAGGCTCGTAACAGGCGGGCGGTCGGATGGAAACGCGCCGGGGATGTACTACTGAACGACTCACCACCTGGTGGGGCGCGCCTAGGGTTCCGTCGCGGCTAGCGGGTCTGGTCCGAGAGGCGCAGGTGTCCGAGCGGTCGGCCACTCCACGGCGGGACAAAAACCCGGGAGACAGCCACACCTGGCTGTTGTTCCGGCCAGGCCGTCCACCCGGGAGGGCCCGATGGGCTTCCATCACCACCATCACCCGCACCAGGACAACCCGCACGGGCTGCACGACAAGTACGGTCCGGAGGCCCGCTACGCCGTCGAGCGCGAGGCGGAACTGCCGACGACGAAATGGGACGAGGAAGTCGCCCGCGGCCTGGAGTACGGGCTGCCCGGCGCAGACTCCATCGTGGACAAGCGCATCCCCACCTTCTCCCGCGGCGAGCTGCCCCACTTCGCCGGCATCAACACCTTCCTCAAGGCCCCCTACCTGGAGGACGTGCGCCGTTGCGGCGAGTACGACGTGGCGGTGCTCGGCGCCCCGTTCGACGGCGGGACGACGTACCGCTCCGGCACCCGGTTCGGGCCGCAGGGCATCCGCAAGATTTCCGCGCTCTACGGGCCGTACTCGTTCGAACTCGGTGTTGACCTGCGCGAGTCGATCACCATCGCGGACCTCGGGGACATCTTCACCATCCCCGCGAACATCGAGAAGACGTTCGACCAGATCTCCAAGGCCGTGGCCCACGTGTACGAGTCCGGCGCGTTCCCGGTCGTGCTGGGCGGCGACCACTCCATCGGCTATCCCACGGTGCGCGGCGTCGCCCAGCACATGACCGGCAACCTGGGCATCATCCACTTCGACCGGCACGTCGACACCCAGGAAACCGACCTCGACGAGCGGATGCACACCACGCCCTGGTTCCACGCCACCGACATCCCGAACGTACCGCCGAAGAACCTGGTGCAGATCGGCATCGGCGGCTGGCAGGCGCCCCGACCCGGCGTGAAGGTCGGCCGCGAACGCGGTACCACCATCATGACGGTCACCGACTGCGTCGAGATGGGCATCGAGGCGGCCGCCGAGCGCGCCCTTGAGGTCGCCTGGGACGGCGCCGACGCCGTATGGCTCTCCTTCGACGTCGACTGCCTCGACGCCGCGTTCGTCCCGGGTACCGGCTGGCCGGAGCCCGGCGGGTTCCTTCCCCGCGAGGTTCTCAAGTTCATCCAGATCATCGCGGACGCCAGGCCGCTCGCCGGCATCGAGGTCGTCGAGTGCTCCCCGCCCTACGACAACGCCGAGATCACTTCCCTGATCGCCACGCGGGTCATCTGCGACACCCTCGGCTGCCTGGTGCGCGCCGGCCACCTGCCGAAGCGCCGGGCATGACACATAGGAGACCGGATATGAAGCGTTCCTTCCTTGGCCGCGCCATCGCCGCCGCGAGCGCGGTGCTGCTGCTCGCCGCGTGCGGCGAGGACCCGGTCGTCGACACCCCCGACGCCGGGGGCGGCGGCGACATGACCGTGACCCTGGCGTTCAGCGCCTGGCCGGGCTGGTTCCCGTGGCAAGTGGCCCAGGAGAAGGGCCTGTTCGCCAAGCACAACGTCAAGGTCGACCTGAAGTACTTCGACAGCTACACCGACAGCCTCTCCGCCCTGGCCACGGGCAAGGTCGACGCCAACAGCCAGACGCTCAACGACACGATCGGCTCGCTGTCGGGCGGCGCCAAGCAGACGATCGTCCTCGTCAACGACAACTCGTCGGGCAACGACCAGATCATCGCCAGGCCGGGCATCAACACGGTCGCCGACCTCAAGGGCAAAACGGTCGCGGTCGAGCAGTACACCGTCGACCACTACCTGCTGCTGCTCGCGCTCAAGAGCGCCGGGCTCACGGAAAAGGACATCACGCTCAAGCCGCTGCTCACCGACGCCGCGGCGGCCGCGTTCGCCAGCGGTCAGGTCGACGCGGTCGGCGCGTTCGCGCCGTTCACGACCACCGCGCTGGCCCTGCCCGGCAGCAAGGCGATCGCCACCTCGAAGGACTTCCCCGGCGCGATCCCCGACCACCTGGTGTTCACCGCCGAGTTCGTCCAGAAGCACCCGGCGACGGTCCAGGCGGTCGTCAACACCTGGTTCGACACCCTGGAGTGGATCGCCGCCAACAAGGCCGAGGCCATCTCCATCATGGCGAAGAAGGGCGGCGTGACCGACGCCGAATACAAGGAGTACGACGCCGGCACGTCGATCTTCACGCGGGAGCAGAACCTGGCGGCGTTCACCCCCGGCAGCACCCCGGCGAACCTGGACTACCAGGCGGGGCAGATCGCGCAGTTCCTCGTCGACACCGGTCTCGCGCCGACCAAGCCGTCGCTGGACGGGCTGTTCAACGACACCTTCGTCAAGGCGGCCACGGGGTGAGCACGGTGACCTCCGAGGCACCCGCCCGGCCGGGCTGGACGGCGCTGCCGCGGCGCCGTGCGGTCCGGCCGGTGCCGGCTCTGCTGCGGCCCCGCACCGCGCTGTCCCGGCGTACCCGGTGGGTGTTGGCGACGGTATCGATCGTGGCGCCGCTCGCCGTCTGGTGGGCGGTCGCGGCCAGCGGTGTCGTCGAGCCCGCGCAGTACCTGCCCACCCCGCTGGACACATGGGACGCGCTGGTGGCCATGGCCCGCTCGGGGCAACTGGGCACCGACGTGTGGGCCACCCTGTCGCGGGTCCTCGTCGGGTTCGGTGCGGCCATCGCGGTGTCGGTACCGTTGGGCATTCTCATCGGTACGTTCCGCAGCGCCCAGTCGCTGTTCGAGCCGCTCATCGGCCTGCTGCGGTACCTGCCGGCGAGCGCGTTCATCCCGCTGCTGCTCATCTGGCTCGGGCTGGGCGAACAGCCGAAAATGACGCTCATCTTCATCGCCACGGTCTTCTTCAACACGCTCATGACCGCCGACGTCGTGCGACAGGTGCCCATCTCGCTCATCGACGTGTCATACACGCTGGGCGCCCGGGTCGGCGAGGTCGTCCGCAAAGTGATCATCCCGCACTCGCTGCCCGGCATCATCGACGCCATCAGGGTGAACGCGGCCGCGGCGGTCAGCTACGTCGTCGTCGCCGAACTGGTCGCCGCCGAGACCGGGCTCGGGTACCGGATCATCCGCTTCCAGCGGTTCGCCCAGGTCGACCAGATCTTCGCCGTACTCGTCGTCATCGCCCTCATCGGCGTGACCATCGACATCACGCTGCGGATCAC
>JAEZGP010000162.1 GCA_023437285.1 Actinomycetes bacterium
GTTGCGGTCGGTCGGGACGGGGGTGGGGTCCGGCACGGCGGCCAGGCGGCGGCGGGCGTCGTCGGCCGCCGGGTCGCCGAGGTCGTCGAAGATCTCGACCGCGCGCCGCCATGCGCGTACCGCCGCCGGCAGGTCGGCCAGCGACTGGCGCGCCTCGCCGAGGCGGACGAGGGTTTCCGCCTCGTGGTAGCGGTCGGCGGACTCGCGGAACATGCGGACAGCATCCTCGAAGCACGAGGCCGCCCGGTCGTGCTCGCCGAGCTTGTCGTAGGCGTACCCGAGGCTGTCGAGCGTCGCGGCCTGCCCGTTGCGGTCGCCGAGTTCGCGCTGGCGGGCGAGCGCTTCCGTGCAGCTCTCGATGGCCTGCCGGTAGTCGCCCGTGGCCGCGTACAGCCAGCCGACCGCGTTGAGCGTGCGTGCCTCGCCGGCCCGGTTGCCGGCGAGCTGGTAGAGGCGCAGCGCCGCCAGGCCGTGTGCGAGGCCCTCGTCGGGGCGGCCCCGGATGTAGCACAGCTCGGCGTAGTTGTGCAGCGTCTGGGCCTGGCCGCTGTGGTCGTCGAGCTGCTCGTGCAGTTGCAGGGCGCGGCGCAGCCGCTCCTCGGCGAGGTCGTGCTGGCCGAGCCGGGTCGCGGCGCGGCTGAGCAGCCGGTTCGCGATGGCCTGACCGATCACGGAGCCGGCGCGGCGCGCCGCCGCGAGGGCGACCTCCTGCGCGGCGAGCTGACCCTGCCACAGGCCGCGCGGCGCGTAGAAGGTGGTCAGGGTCCAGGCTAGCTGCCACGCGTACGCGTCGAAGCCGGTGTCGGCGGCGAGCCGCACCAGGCGCAGCAGCATCGCGTGCTCGGCCGCGAAGAACGCCAGGGCCGCGTCGTGGCCCGCGGGCGGCCGGCTGGCGTTGCCGGCGAGCGGCGCGACCGGGTCGAACGCGGTCCACTGTGGTTGCAGCGTCACGGCCGCCGGGAACGCGGTGTGCAAGTAGTGGTCGAACAGCCGGTGCCGGGCGGCCTGCCGGTCGGCGGCGCTCTCCACCGACTCGGCCAGCTCCGTGGCGTACGTGCGCAGCAGGTCGTGGCAGTCGTAGCGGCCGGGGGCCTGCTGGGCCAGCAGGTGCAGCCGGGTCAGTTCCCGCAGCAGCGGCGCGACCTCGGCGACGGTCACCCCGGCCAGGGCCGCGGCGGCGTCGGCGGTGACGTCCGGGCCGGGATGCAGGCCGAGCAGCCGGAACAGCCGGGCGGCGGGCGGGCTCGACGCCAGGTACGACCAGGAGAAGGCCCGTCGCACGTTGCCGTCGGCGAGCGCGTCGAGCCGGGCCTGGGCGGAGCCCAGCTCGGCGGCGACGGCGTCGAGGGCGAAGCCGGGGTGCACGGCCACCCGGGCGGCGACGATCGACAGCGCCAGCGGTAGCTGGCCGGTGGCGGCCACGATGTCGCCGACCGCGTCCGGTTCGGCCGCCAGCCGTTGGGTGCCCAGCCGGGCGGCGAGCAGGCCGCGCGACTCGGCGGCGGTGAGCACGTCGAGGGTCAGCGGCCTGGCGCACTCGACGGCGACCAGGTCGCTGAGCTTGTCGCGGCTGGTCACCACGACGACGCAGCCGCCGGTGCCGGGCAGCAGCGGCCGCGCGTGCTCGGAGTCGCGGGCGTTGTCGAGCACGATGAGCATCCGCCGGGCGGCCAGCAGGCTGCGGTAGAGCCCGACGCGGGCCTGCGCGCTGACCGGGATGCGGGTCAGCGGCACGCCGAGCGCCTCCAGAAACCCACGCAGTACGTCCGCCGGGTCGAGGATCGCGGTGGGCTCGTCGAAGCCGCGCAGGTTCACGTACAGGTGGCCGTCGGGGAACCGGCCGGCCACCCGGTGGGCCCAGTGCAGCGCGAGGGCGGTCTTGCCGATGCCGGCCATCCCGGACACGGCGACGACGGCCACGCCGGTGGGGTCGTCGAGGGTCGCGTCGAGGACGGCGAGCTGGTCGTCGCGGCCCACGAACCGGGGTACGCCCAACGGCAGCTGGCGCGGCTGGGCGCCGGCCGGCGGGCCGGGCTGGGCGGCCCGAACGAACGCGGCCCGATCGGCGTCGACGAGCCCGTACGCGTCGGCGAGCAGCCGTACCGTGGACGGGCGGGGCTGCGCGACCCGGCCCGCCTCCAGGTCGCGGATGCTGCGCACGCTCAGCCCGGTCGCGGCCGCCACACCCTCCTGGGTGAGGCCCAGCCGACGCCGGTGCGCCGCCGCCAGCTCGCCGAACACCGCGTACCCCTCGCCATGTCGTACCCGTGAAACGCACTTACGAGTACCACAGTGTGTCGAGGATCAGGCGGCTTCGCTCATGGTGTGGAAGTCGTGGATGTACTCACCGAACTCGGCGCGGTAGCGCTCCTGGGTGCGCAGCCACGCCTCGGCCAGGTTCTGCTGGTCGGTCGCGCCGCCCGTCCCGACGTACGGGAAGTGGTGCAGGTAGTAGCCGAAGATGCGGTCGCAGTGCTCGAAGTAGGCGTACGTGTCGAGGATGTGGCCGTGCCAGAAGTCGTCGATGTCGGCGTGCGGCGGCAGCAGTTCGCCCTCGTAGCGGCGGCGCAGGTACAGCCAGTTCTTGTACAGCCGCTCGCAGTAGTCGGCGCGGTCGCGGCGCCACCCGTCGACCCGGGTGAGGCGATCCTTGAGCGGACCGAAGTTGATGGCGGCGATGTAGCGGCGGACCTCGGCAAGGTCGGCGATGCGGACCGGGGAGGTCCGCTCCGGTTCGGCCCAACGCAGCTCGCTCATGAGAAGATCGTGGTGCCCGTAGCCGGCGACGGCCAGGCAGTTGACCGGCAGTTCACCGGCAGGATCGCCGCCGTGGTATCAACGACCGCGATGAACCGCTACGTGCTCTTCCCCGGCCGCCACCACCTGCTCACCCGATTCCAGGCCGAGTACCTCGGCGGCCTCGCGGCCGGCGGCACGGTCGTGTGGGCGGTCACCTCCGCCAACCACGACAACACCAGGCGCAACCCCGTCGCGTACCACCGGCGGGAGGCGGCCATCGAGCGGTTCAGCGTGCAGGCGGGCCTGCGCTCGGTGGTGGTACCGGTCTTCGACACGGCGCCGACCGACCGGTTCGCCGAGATCACGCTCAAGAGCGTCGCCGTGGCCACCGGGCTGGACCTGACGCCCGACGACACGGTCGTGGCGTGCTCGACGCCCGAGGTGGCGGCCCTGTACGAGAAGCTGGGCTTCCCGATCGCGCAGGTGGAGGCCGACCCGGCCAACGACGGCGAGCCGCAGCGTCCCTGGGACGTGCTGCTGCGGCTGGCCGGCGGCGACGAGACGTGGCGGGAGCTGGCGCACCCGGCCACCATCGACGTCTTCGAGCGCTACCGGCTGGTCGACGCCGTGCGTACGGTCGTCAACGACCCCGTGGTGGGCGACGAGGGCGGGCTGACCGCGACGCGCGACTACCGCACGTACATGGAGGCGTTCGCCGAGGGCGCGGCGCGCAAGTGGGACCTGGTCCGCCCGTACGTGCGGCCGGGCCGGATCGTGGACATCGGCTGCGGCGCGGGTGCCGTGCTGGAGCTGGCCGACCGCGACCCGGGGCTGCGCGAGAGCGACCTGATCGGCGTCGAGGTCGCCCGCCACCTGTACGAGGAGTGCGTGCACAAGAAGGCCCAGGGCGTGTTCGCCAACCCCAACGTGTACTTCTACCGGCGCAACGTGCTCGGCGGTGCCGTGTTCGGACCCCGCTCGGTCGACACCACGCTGACGTTCGCGCTGACGCACGAGATCTGGTCCTACGGCGGCCAGCTGGACTCGCTGCGCCGCTTCGTGCAGGCCATCTACGACCACACCGTCCCCGGCGGGGTCTGGATCAACAGCGACGTGTGTGGCCCCGACGGACGCGAGGACCCCGTACGCCTGTCTTTGGCGAGCGCGGACGGCGACAATCCCGCGGCCGTGCGCCGCGACCTGGCCCAACTGTCCCCGGCCGAGGCGGCGGCACACACGGCCGGCCTGTCCACCCGGGCCCGGCTGGACCAGTTCGCCACGGACTTCGCCTTCCCGCTCGCCTACACGCCGGTCGGCGACGCCGTCGAGATCAGCCTCGGCGACGCCATGGAGTTCCTGACCCACAAGGACTACCCGGACAACTGGCTCTCGGAGCGGCAGGAACAGTTCTGCGGCCTGGAGTTCGCCGACTGGAAGGCGCTGCTCACCGACGTCGGGTTCGACATCGATCCCGCGTCGCACGCGTGGCGCAACGACTGGATCATCGACCATCGCGTCGCGCCGGTCGCCACGCTCGCGCACCCGGACGGCCGCCCGCTGGACTGGCCCGCCACCCACGTCCTGCTCGTCGCCCGCCGGCCGCTCAACACCTGATCGACCCCGTACGATGGCTCAACCGGCCACGAAGGGGATGCGCGTGACGAATGGGCCCGAGTCCAGCCGCCGTGACGCGCGGATACGGGTGGCCAGGGCGGTCGCGGTGGGGCTGGCGCTGCTGCTGCCGGCGGTCGCTGGCGTCGCGTTCCTCGTCCTCAAAGGACCGCCGTCGAAGCAGGCCCTGCTGGAAGAGGCGGGCCTGACCGGCAAGCGGGAACTCGTCGTCGGGGTCAAGGACGACGCACCCGGCGTCAGCCTGCGCGACCCGGTCACGGGCGAGTTCTCCGGCTTCGACATCGACATCGCCCGGATGATCGCCGCCGATCTGGGTTTCCAGCGCGACCAGGTGCGCTTCCTGCCGATCGAGACCGAGGACCGGCCGAAGATGCAGGCCCGCGACGGCGACACGTTCGTCGACGTCGACCTCGTGGTGGCCAGCTACAGCATCACCGAGGCCCGGGAGAAGCTGCCGTCGGTGAGCTTCTCCGCGCCGTACCTGCGCACCGAACAGTCGGTGGTGACCCGGGTCGACCATCCGACGGTCACCTCGCTGGACGACCTGCGCGGCAAGTCCGTCTGCACGCTGGCCACGTCGACCTCGGAGACGGCGGCGGCGCGCGCCGGGGCGGTCGTCACCGGACGCAACCGCATCAGCGAGTGCGTCGACGCCCTGCGCAAGGGCACGTTCGACGCGGTCACCACCGACGCCGCCATCCTGGCCGGGTTCGTGGCCGCCGAGCCGAAGAAGCTCAAGGCCCACGACATCGGCCTCGACGCCGAGGAGCGGTGGGGCGTGAACACGGGCGGCAACGAGGCGCTGCGCACGCTGGTGAACCTGTCGCTCTACGACTCCCTGCACAACCCGCGCGACCAGCGCTGGGAGGAGGCGTTCGACCGGTACCTGCGCCCCGAACAGGCCGCGAACCTGCCGCAGCAGGTCGCCGTGGACCACCAGCCCGACGACGTACCGCAGGTGCGCATCCGGCGGTGGCCGTGGGAGCGCACGGGCGACCGATGACCGTGGAAACACCGGCCCCACCGGCCCGCGACCGGCAGTGGCTGTTCACCTTCGTACCGGCGTTCCCGCTGCTGCTGCTCGTGCTGCGCCTGTGGTACCTCAGCCGGCAGGACATGACGACGATGCTGCTGCTCGTGCAGTACGTCAACCCGTTGGGGCTGGTCAGCGCCCTACTCATCACGCTGGTGTGGATGGTGCCGGTGGTGGTGCTCGTGGTGCGCGCGCTGGGTCTGCTGCTGCGCGCCAGCGACGAGGGGCCCGACGCCGCCCGGTCGTGGCTGTCCCGGGTCAGCCGGCGCATGCCCGACTGGGTCGTCCTCGTGGTCGCCGGGCTGGCGGCGCTCACCTGGCAGATGCGCTTCCTGCCCGTACTGCTGATGTTGGCCGTGTCGATCCTGGCGCTGACGATGCGGCTGCGTCACGGCGACCGGCCGCGTACGGTGCGCGCGTACGGCGTGGTGCTGCCCATCGTCGTGGCCGTGGTGGCCTACGCGTGGCTGGCCGGGGCGATCACCGAGTCGTTGCGGGCCGGCGAATGGGCCACGGCGTTCCTGCTGATCGCCCCGCCCGCGCTGACGCCGCTGCTCACCGGGCCGGTGCCGCAGCGGCTGGCCCGCCTGGTCACCCACTGGCCGGCCACGGTCGCCGCGCTCGTGTCGCCGTTCCTCATCGGCGCGATCTTCCTGCGCGCCCCGGTGCTGCCGACGGTCGCGCTGGAGCAGACCGACTCCCCCGTCGTGCTGCTCGGCTCCATCGTTACGGTCGACGACCAGATGACCACCCTGCTGGAGGCCGGCGGGTCGGTGCGGTTCGTACCCAACGCCGACGTGCGCTCCCGCACCCTGTGCCCGGACCCCGAACTGGCACCCGCCAGCGTGGTCGCCGTGCACGGCTGGCCGGTCGAGCAGACCGCGCTGGAGTGGATCGCGCCGTCGCGTCCGTCGAGCGCCCCCGACCCGCGCTGCCTCGGCCGCCCGGCGCCACCGCCCACGTCAACAGGCTAGCGGCGCCGGCGCGCACGTCGACGCGCTATCGGCGGCGCCGGGCCCCGACCATCGCCGGGGCGGCGACCTGCTCGATCACCGACGCGTACGCGGCGGCCATGCGGGTGTGGCTGAACCGGGGCCGCGCGCGCAGCAGCGCGGGCGTCCACTCGGGCCGGCGGGCGATCGCCTCGTCCCACGCGGCGCTGACCGCCGCCGGGGTCGGCTCGACGATCAGGCCGTGACCGGCCACGATGGACGCCGAGTCGCCCACGTCCGTGGTCACCGGCACGGCGCCGCACATCATGCCCTCGATGAGGCACAGCGGCGCGGCCTCGCCGGTCGAGGAGGTGAGCGCGACGACGTCGGCAGCCGCGTACACGTCGGGCATGTCCTCCCGTACGCCCAGGGTGTGCAGCCGGCGCAGCAGGTCCGGCCGGTCCTCGAAGGCAATCTCCAGGTCGACGCACAGCGTGGTGTTGGCCAGGCTCATGCCCGCCCCGCACATGAGCACGTGCGCTCGCTCGTTGCGCTGCAGGAAGGCGCGCGCCGCCGCGAGGAACAGCGGCACGTTCTTCATGCCGGGGTCGCGGGCGGCGAAGACCACGACGGGGGCGGCGGCCGGCAGCCCCAGCGCGCGACGCAGGCGGCGGCGGTGCGCGGCCGGCACCGGACGGTACCGGGCCAGGTCCACGCCGTTCGGGATGACGGTCAGCAGCCCGGCGGGGACGCCGGCGGCCTGGTAGGCGGCCCGGGTCGACTCGGCGCAGCAGACCACGGCGGCGACCCGGCCCGCGGCGACGGCCGTGCGCAGGTCGGCCAGCGCACCGCCCTGCTGCTCGGGGTCGGAGCGGTGCAGGCACACCACGAGCGGCCGGTCCGGGAACCCGTACTGGTTGACCAGCCGCAGCGGCTGTTCCTTGAGCGACAGGACCACGTCGGCGCGGGCCGCGTGCCGGGCGGCCACCGCCATCTCCGCCTCGGTGAACGGGCTGCGGTCCGCGGCGGAGCGGCGCAGCGCCCCGACCCGTACGCCCGCCTCGCGCAGCGCCTGGTAGCGCGAGTCCGCACCCATGCGCTGGCGCGTGCTCTCCCGGTGCACCTCGCGGTAGAGGCCCAGCACGGAATGGCGGTGCGAGCCGCTGGTGTGCAGTTCGCGGATGACGGAGGTGTGCAGTGCCCGGGCGCCGCCGGCGAAAAAGGCCTCGTATAAAGAAAGAACCCGTGCGCGCGGCGCAGCGGGAACGATGGGTCGGACCAGGTCGGCGTTCACAGGCGCCCCCGCATCAGTCGTCGCGAACTACTCCTGTACCCGGGACGGCGTCCCGTTCAAACTCGCTCGATTGTCCTGGCATGAGCCGACAGTGCCGAAGATCCTCCGTTAAAAGCTGCTTTCAACATATGTACGTCGTGTAAACGGCGGAATCGGCGACGGCCGTGAACCAGCCGTCGCGGCGCGCGGCCAGCCAGGCCGCCGTGGTGCTGCCGAGCCTGCGCCGGCCCGTACCGGCCGTGACCATCGTCGTGGACACCTCAGGTTCCATGTCGGAGGCCGACCTGGCTGAGGCGATGGCCGAGGTCGCCGGCGTGCTGCGCGGCGTCGGCATCCGCGGCAACCGGGTCACCGTCCTGTCCTGCGACGCGGCCGTACACGCCGCGCAGCGGATCTCCCGGGCGGAGGAGTTGGAGTTCGCCGGCGGCGGCGGTACGGACATGCGCGAGGGCATCGCGGCGGCGCTCGCCCAGCCGCAACGACCCGACGTCATCGTGGTCCTCACCGACGGCGAGACACCCTGGCCGGACGAGCCGGCCTCGACCAGGGTCATCGCCGGCCTGATCGGCACCGCGCCGCCCACGCCGCCTGCCTGGATCGAGTCGATCCGTATCGGCGCGTAGCGGACCGTCACCTCGATTGGTGGTCCGCCCACCCGCTACCGGGGGACGCGGAACCTGAGGACCGTGACGGCCCCCTCCTGCGTGTTGCTGATCGGCTCCAGGTCGATCCGGCCGAGACCCGGGGACGAGAAGCAGACACCGCCGCCGAGCAGGATCGGCAGCACGTAGACCACGATCTCGTCGACCAGCCCAGCCGCCAGGCACTGGCTGGCCACGTCCGCGCCGAGAAGCTCCAGATCCTTGCCGCCCGCCGCGGCCAGCGCCGTGGCGACCGCCTCCTTGAGGTCACCGGTGAGGAACGTGACGCCCGGGTCCGGCGGGTCCGGCGGCTCGTGGGTCAGGACGAACACCGGCCCGGAAAAGGGATAACCCTCCTCCGTTTTCCCCTCGTCGGCGGCGGGCTCCTGGCCGGCGGCCATCTTCTTGCCGATCTCGTGGGTACGCCGGCCGACCAGCATGGCACCCGTGTTCGCCGCGATCTCGGCGAGCCACGGCGCGTCCGGCGGCGCAAAGCCGAAGATCCAGTCCATCGTGTCATCGGGACCGGCGATGTACCCGTCAAGCGACATGGACCTGTTCACGACAACTTTGCCGGTTCCACCGCTCATTCGTCCTCCGCGTGTTTGTACTGAAACCAGTACCGTTGACCCTACCGAGGGACAGTGACACTCTTCGGCCACATGACTGTTTACTAGCGGAAACCGTAGATCCACAGTAGATCTACCGGAGATCTGCCATCGGCTGTCATGGAGGGTCGGCCACAGCCCGAAGACCACCCCAGCGATGGTGTGGAGCCCAGGCACCGGCAAGGGACGGTTTCACGCGTCGCCGACACGATCCCCGCATACGCGGGGAGCCCTTGGTGGGCCTGTATCTGCGTCGGACGTGAGGAAGGATCACCCCCGCATGCGCGGGGAGCAGTAGG
>JAEZGP010000258.1 GCA_023437285.1 Actinomycetes bacterium
AGGCAGGGCAGGCCGCGGTCGCGGGCCGCCTCGGCCACGCCCGCCACGACCTTGCCGCGCAGCGACTGGTCGTCGAACCTGCCCTCCCCGGTGATCACCAGATCGACCTCGTCGAGGGCCGCGTCGAGGTCGGTCAGGCGCCGGACGAGTCCGATGCCCGACTCCGTACGCCCGCCCAGCGCCAGGATCGCCGCACCGAGGCCCCCGGCCGCGCCGGCCCCGGGCAGGTCGGCCAGGCCCGGCGGGCAGCCGGGCAGGTCGCGTTCCAGCACCGTGACGAACCGCTCCAGCGCCGCGTCGAGCAGCAGGACCTGCTCGCGACTGGCCCCCTTCTGCGGCCCGAACACGGAACTGGCGCCGTACAGGCCGGTGAGGGGGTTGTCGACGTCGGTCGCGGCGACCAGGCGCGCGCCGCGCAGCCGGGGGGCGCCGTCGAGGCCCGCGCAGCCGAGCAGGCCGGCACCCCCGTACGGCACGGCGAAGCCGGCCTCGTCGAGCGGGGTCACGCCGAGCGCGGCGAGCAGGCCCGCCCCGCCGTCGTTGGTGGCCGAGCCGCCCAGTCCGACCACGACCTCGCGTGCCCCGTGCTCGACGGCCGTCGCGACCAGGGCACCGAGGCCGTACGAGGTGGTTACCGCGGGGTCCCGCTCCGCCCGGTCGAGCAGGTGCAGGCCGCACGCGTCGGCGCTCTCGACGTACGCCGAGGGGCCGGCGACCAGGATCGTTCCCGTGACCGGGCGACCGAGCGGGTCGACGGTGGGCACGTCGACCAGGCGTCCGCCGACGGCCTCAGCGAGGACGGTGACGAAGCCCGGCCCGCCGTCCGACAGGGGCCGTCGGCGCAGCTCGTCGAACGGCGCGGCGGACGACCAGCCCTCGGCCACGGCCCGGGCCGCCTCCACCGCGCTGAGGGTACCGGCGAACTTGTCGGGACAGATCAACACGCGCACGGTGCGAAGTCTGCCCGATCACACCCCCATGGCGTGACGCCCCGGTCATGGGACCATACATAGGTGACCGTTTTCGCTGAACCCTCGCCGACCGCGACCGCCCTGCTGCTGCTCGGCCAGGGCCGCGACGCCGACTCCGAACGCGGTGTCGACTGCCCGGGCGACCTGCCCGCGCCGAGCGACCCCACCCTGGTCGCCCGCGCCACCGAGGCCAAGCGGGCCCTCGGTGACCGGCTGTTCATCCTGGGCCACCACTACCAGCGCGACGAGGTCATCCAGTTCGCCGACGTGACCGGCGACTCGTTCAAGCTGGCCCGCGACGCGGCGGCCCGCCCGGAGGCGGAGTTCATCGTCTTCTGCGGCGTGCACTTCATGGCCGAGAGCGCCGACATCCTCACCGGACCCGAACAGCGGGTGATCCTGCCCGACCTGGCCGCCGGGTGCTCGATGGCCGACATGGCCGTGCTGAGCCAGGTGGAGCAGGCGTGGGAGCTGTTCGAGGAGCAGGGCATCGCCGACCAGGTCGTCCCGGTCACCTACATGAACTCGTCGGCGGCGATCAAGGGCTTCGTCGGCCGCCACGGCGGCGTGGTGTGCACCTCGTCGAACGCCAAGCGCGCGCTGACCTGGGCCTTCGAGCAGGGCCGGCAGGTGCTCTTCCTGCCCGACCAGCACCTGGGCCGCAACACCGCCGTCCTGGAGATGGGCTTCACGCTCGACGACTGCGTGCTCTACGACCCGCACAAGCGCGACGGCGGACTCACCGGCGAGCAGCTGGCGGCCGCCCGCATGATCCTGTGGCGGGGCCACTGCTCGGTGCATGGCCGGTTCACCCTCGACTGCGTCAACGAGATCCGCGCGCGGATTGCGGGCGTGAACGTGCTGGTGCACCCCGAGTGCCGGCACGAGGTCGTGACGGCCGCCGACTACGTGGGCTCCACCGAGTACATCATCAAGACCATCGACGCGGCGCCGGCCGGCTCGGCGTGGGCCGTGGGCACCGAACTCAACCTGGTGCGGCGGCTGGCCAACCGGCACCCGGACAAGTCGATCTCCTTCCTCGACCGTACGGTCTGCTACTGCTCCACGATGAACCGCATCGACCTGCCGCACCTGGTTTGGGCGCTCGAGGAGCTGGTCGCGGGCCGGGTGCCGAACGTGATCACGGTGGATCAACAGACGGCGCACTACGCCCGCGTGGCCCTCGACCAGATGCTGGCCCTGCCCGCTCAGTAACGGTCCGGTGGCCGACTGTCGTACCGGCGGCTTTGAGGTTTGCCCGGGTCCGCAGGCGGTTATGCTTCCGGCCTAGGCGCGCGTGATCTCGTGACTCTGGCGCCGGTCGTCCCGTGCTTATTTCTCCGCCGGAGGTTCGCGTTGAGCAACGATGTTCTCGTGGTGCACGGAAACACCCCCCTGCGCGGTGAGATCCGCGTACGCGGGGCCAAGAACCTCGTGTCGAAGGCGATGGTGGCCGCGCTGCTCGGTCAGACGCCCAGCCGCCTGTTCGACGTGCCGCGCATCCGCGATGTCGAGGTCGTGCGCGGCCTGCTGGAAGTGCACGGCGTACGGGTCAGCGAGGGCGCCGAGCCGGGCGAGCTGGTCTTCGATCCCACCAACATGGAGTCGGCGACCGCGGACGAGATCAACGTCCACGCGGGTTCGAGCCGCATCCCGATCCTGTTCTGCGGCCCGCTGCTGCACCGCCTGGGCCACGCCTTCATTCCCGACCTGGGCGGCTGCCACATCGGCGACCGGCCCATCGACTTCCACATCGGCGCGCTGCGCGAGTTCGGCGCGATCATCGACAAGCAGCCGCACGGCATGACGCTCACGGCGCCCAACGGCCTGCACGGCACCAAGTTCGAGCTGCCCTACCCCAGCGTCGGCGCCACCGAGCAGGTGCTGCTCACGGCCGTACTCGCCGAAGGTGTCACCGAGCTGCGCAACGCGGCGGTCGAACCGGAGATCATGGATCTCATCTGCGTCCTGCAGAAGATGGGCGCGATCATCAAGGTGCACACCGACCGGGTGATCGAGATCGAGGGCGTCGCGCGGCTCGACGGCTACACCCACCGCCCCATCCCCGACCGCATCGAGGCGGCGAGCTGGGCGTCGGCGGCGCTGGCCACCGGCGGCGACGTGCTCGTGCGCGGCGCCCGCCAGGCCGACATGATGACGTTCCTCAACGTGTTCCGGTCGGTCGGCGGCAAGTTCGAGGTGACCGACCCGAACGGGCCTGATGGCCCCGGCGGCATCCGGTTCTGGCACCCGGGCGACGAGCTGCGCGCCACGGTGCTCGAAACCGACGTACACCCCGGCTTCGGCACCGACTGGCAGCAGCCGATGGTGGTCGCCCTGACCCAGGCGCGCGGCCTGTCGATCGTGCACGAGACCGTGTACGAGCGCCGGCTGGGCTACACGGAGGCGCTCAACCAGATGGGCGCCACGATCCAGGTGTACCGGGAGTGCCTGGGCGGCACGCCGTGCCGGTTCGGCCGGCGCAACTTCAACCACTCGGCCGTCATCGCGGGCCCCAGCAAGCTGCACGCCGCTGACCTGGTCATCCCCGACCTGCGGGCCGGCTTCAGCCACCTGATCGCCGCGCTCGCGGCCGACGGCACCTCCAACGTGTACGGGGTGAGCCTCATCAACCGGGGCTACGAGGACTTCGACGCCAAGCTCGCCGCCCTGGGCGCCCACGCCGAGCGCCCGTGACGCCGCTCACGTCGCGCCGTCCACCTTCCGTAGGCGAGCGGCGCGACGTGCCGTAGTCGAGGTGGCGCGACTCGGCTACCCTTGCCCCGTGCCCACACTGTTCCGTCGCAAGTCCACCGATCTCGCCGCCAACGCCGAGGTCGCGTCCGCCCCTGAGGTCGAGGAGGCCGACGAGGGCTCGCTGGAGGACGCCAAACCCCGGTCGTACACGCCGGGCAAGGGCCGGGCCACGCCCAAGCGCAAGGACGCGGGGCGCCGCATTGCCGAGCCGCCGCCGAAGAACCGCCGCGAGGCGTACCGCCGGCTGCGCGAGAAGGACCGCGCGGAGCGGGCCGAGAACCGCGCCGCCATGCTGGCCGGCCGCGAGGACAAGCTGCTGCCCCGCGACCGGGGTCCGGAGCGGCGGCTGATCCGCGACATCGTCGACTCCCGGCGCAACATCGGCACGATGTTCTTCGCCGGCGCCCTGATCGTGATCATCGGCTCGATGCAGTCGATGCCGGTCGCCGTCCAGGTCGCGGCGAACCTCTTCTGGGTGTTCCTCGCCGTGGCCGTGATCGTCGACAGCTTCATCCTCGGCCGCAAGGTCCGCCGCCTGCTCAAGGAGCGCTTCCCGAAGACCACGGGCAGGATGGCCGGACACTACTTCTACGCGATCATGCGGGCGATCACGTTCCGCCGGATCCGCATGCCCGCCCCCCAGGTCAAGATCGGCGACAAGATCTGACGCCGGTCAGGGCACCCCGATAAGCCGGAGCACCGCCGCGACCGCCGCGGCGGCCACCACCACGGCGATGAACGGCGCGCGCCGCCACGCCAGGACGGCCCCCACGAGTACGCCCGCCGGCCGGGCCACGCCCACGAACCCGCCGCCCTCGGTGAACGCCGCCGTGGCGGTCAGGGCGGCGAGCAGCGCGATCGCCGACAGCGGCAGCAGCCGCTGCGCCCAGTCGGGCAGGGTCACCTTGCCCTGCAGGGCCGATCCGCCCAGCCGCAGCGCGTAGGTCCCCACGGCCAGCAGCCCGATCACGATCATCAGCGTCGTCGAGCTCACGCGGTCGCCTCCGCCGGCTCGGCCCCGCCGGACGGCCCCACCTGGCCGGACCCGCCGGACGACCCCGGCTGGCCAGACCCGCCGGGCCGACCGACCCCGGCGGCCACCAGACCGACGAGGGACAGCAGCACGGGCAGCCCGGCGGGCAGCAGGGGGGTGGCGGCCACGGCGACCACCGCGCCGGCGATCGCCACCCGCCGCGCGGCGGGGTCGCGCAGGCTGGGCAGGATCAGCGCGAGCAGGCCGGCGGGAAACGCCGCGTCCAGCCCGATCGCCGCCGGGTCGCCGACCGCGTTGCCCAGCAGCAACCCGGCGATCGTGCCGGCGTTCCAGCACACGAACAACGTCAACCCCGTCATCCAGTACGCCTGGCGGCGCAGCCGCGCGTCCGGTTGCGCCAACGCGAAGGCGACCGACTCGTCGATGAGGACGTGGCTGCCCACGAGCCGGGTGCGCCACCGGGCACCGAGCACGTCGGCGACCGCCATGCCGAACGGGAAGTGCCGGGCGTTGAGCAGCAGCCCGCCCAGCACGGCCGCGACCGGGTTGCCCGCCACCAGCATGCTGACCGCCATGAACTGGGACCCGCCCGCGAAGACGATCGTGGACATGGCGATGACGGCCCAGCCCGGCAGGCCGGAGGCGACCGCAATGGCGCCGAACGAGAGGCCCACGAAACCGGCGGCCACGGCCAACGCGAGCACGTCGCGGATCAGCCGGCGATCCAGTGTTCGCCAAAGCGTACGCATGGTTCAAAATAGTGAACGCCGCGCGCGCCGTTCGTCAAACCGAATACCTCGACCGCTGGAGCGAACAGAAGATGAGCCAACCCGGGATCGCCACGGTCATCGCCGCCGCCCTGCGCAGGGAGCGCGAGCGGGCCGGGCTGTCGTTGACCGAGGTGGCCCGGCGCGCCGGCATCGCGAAGTCCACGCTCTCCCAGCTGGAGTCGGGATCGGCGAACCCGAGCGTCGAGACGCTCTGGTCGCTCGGCGTCGCCCTCAACGTGCCGTTCTCCCAACTGGTGGAGCCCGCGGCACCTCCTATCAAGGTCATCCGCGCGGGTGACGGCGACCCGATCCGCTCCGACCAGGCCCACTTCACCGGCACGCTGCTGGCCTCCGGCGGACCGGGCGTGCGCCGCGACATCTACGTCATCCGCATGGAGCCCGGCGCCGCCCGTACCGCCGAGGCCCACATCGCCCGCAGCGTGGAGCACGTGGTGGTCGGCGCCGGTTCACTGCGGGCGGGCCCGATCGACTCCCCCATCGAGCTGTCGGCGGGCGACTACGCCGCCTTCCGGGGCGATGTCCCCCACACGTACGAGGCCCTCACTCCCGGCACCTGGGCCACCTTGATCATGGAACACCGCTGACCTGTCCGTCCACATCGGATTCGTGCGGGAAACGAGTCGCCCTGGCAGCACCATTCCCGCACGAATCCATATAGGATGATCAATAACAGTATTCAATGATGATCAACTAGGCCAGTCGATTGTCGCTAAACGGGCAAATACCGCCCATTGCTCCGCGACCGTCCGCCGACGAGGCCGTACGCTCGAAGCCGTGACGATGCGCTGGCGTGAAGTGGAGCCGCTACCCGAGCTGAACGGGACGGTGGCACCCGTCCTCTCCACGGTCGACGCGCTGCGCGCCGCGTGGGAGGAGTCGCTC
>JAEZGP010000300.1 GCA_023437285.1 Actinomycetes bacterium
GCCGTCGACGACGCCGGCCGCTGGGCGCCCACAGCTTGACGTCGAGCCCTACAGCTTGAAGTCGAGCATCGCGCCGTAGAGGTCGAGGACGGCGAGCAGCACCGGCCCGATCGCGAGCACCAGGACGACGTCGAGCACGTCGGCGATGCGGCCCGGGTAGGGCGACCCGCCCCGGCGGCTGAACACCAGCGCGGCCGCCGCGACCAGCCCGGCGGCGATCAGCAGGCCCGGGATGATGACGCCGAGCAGGTACAGGTCCGACATGCGGTCGGCCACATTGGCCAGCAGGAGCGCGGCCCCGAACCCGCCCGCGACGAGCATCGGCACCCGCATCCCGACGGTGCGCCAGGCCCGGGTACGCAGCAGTAGTGCCGCCACCGCGATCGCGGACAGCAGCGGCGCGGCCACGCCGCCCGCCCGCGCCGTCAGCGCCAGGCACACCGCCGAGGCCAGGCTCACGCCCTGGATGAGCCCGGTCAGGATCACGTGGCCGCGGCGGGCGGCGGCGAACACGGAGTCCGCCGGCGGCGGAGCCTCGTCGCGCAGCAGGTCCTCGACCGTCTGCGGGATCGTCGGAATAGGGACCTTTCCAGCCCGTACGGAAATGAGTGGCAACGCGGGGTGGATGAGGACGAGGACGGTGAGCACCACCGCGGCGCTCTGCGTGCCGTCCAGGGACGTCAGGCCGAGCGCGGCGCCCGCCGCGGCGGCGGCGCCGGCGACGATGCCCGCGATGAACACCCCTTCGCCGTCGGAGATGCCGATCTGCCCGATCGCGGCGCCCACCAGCGCGGCCGTCCCGGCCACCAGCAGGTGCGGGGCGCCCAGGTCACCGAGCCGGTCGCCGGCATCGGCAAGGGTCAGCAGGCCGCCGACGAACAGGTACGGCACGCCGATGGCGCCGAACACCGCACCCGCCACCGAGTCGCCGGCCGCCCGGGCCAGGACGGTGCCGACGGCCAGCAGGACGACCCCCATGACGACGGCCACCACGGCGCCGACCGGCAGGGACTCGGCCCGCACGATGAGACCGAGCGCGACCAGCAGCGCGACGGCCGCGCCGACCAGGCCGGCCCGCCGGGTCGCCAGCGCGCTCCACGGCGTGCCGTGCGACCGGGCACCGGCGGCGATGGCCTCCACGACGTCGTCGTACTCCGGCTCCGGCCAGTCGGCGGAGCGGGGGACCAGGTGCAACGTCTCCCCGTGGCGCAGTTCCAGCGCCGACAGCGTACGGGTCGGGTCGAGCAGGGCACCGTCCGCGCGCCGCAGCACCCAGCCACCCAGGGCCCACATCGGACTGTCCGGTAGCTCCGGTTCGGCCTGCTCGCCCGCCTGCCGCACGACGCCCGGCAGTAGGGTGGCGACCGGCACATGCTCTGGTAGGGCCACCGCGAAGCGCCTCGACGGTGCGATGATGACGACTCGCGCCAGACCGGTACCAGCATGGGTGACCATGGATTGCCTCGTCTCTGCATGTCTCCGAAGACGGTTCCGCAGTCCGCCACGCTAGCAACCGCGCCACCAGAAGGGGAGCCAGCCGCATGACGACGGTGATCGTGAAGCGACCGCAGCGTCGCCCGGAGCCGCCGTACCCCAGCGGGGAGATCCTGCTCGAGTCACCACCGGAACTGCCCAAGCCCACCGGTCGGGCCTGGGGCCAGATGATGATGATGCTGCCGATGCTGGCTGGCTCGGTGGCCATGGCACTGATGTTCGCCGGGCAGCGGGGCGGCACCTTCGCCTACATCACCGGCGGCCTGTTCGGCCTGTCCACCATCGGCATGCTCGCCTCGCAGTTCGGGCAGCACGCGGGCGGCGCGAGCAAGCAGGAGATGCTCCAGGCGCGGCAGGAGTACCTGCGCCACCTCGCCCAGCAGCGGCGGCGCGCGCAGGCGGCGGCGAAGGCGCAGCGCCGTACGCTGCTCTACCGGCACCCGCACCCGCAGGCACTGTGGACCGTCGCGGAGAGCCCCCGGGTGTGGGAGCGTCGCTCCGGCGACGGCGACTTCCTGACCGTACGCATCGGACTGGGCCAGGCCGAACTCGCCACCCCGCTGGTGCCGCCGCAGTCCAAGCCGCTGGAGGATCTCGAACCGATGTGCGCGCTGGCGCTGCGCCGGTTCCTGACGGCCTACACCAACGTGTCCGACCTGCCGCTCATCATGGCCCTCGACGGGTTCAGCCGGGTGTACGTGCGGGGCGACCGCGACCGGGTGGCGAACCTGGCGCGGGCAATCCTTGCCCAGGTCAGCGCGTTCCATGCACCCGACGACGTGCTCATCGCCGTGTGCGCGGCACCCGAGCGGCGGCCCGCCTGGGAATGGCTGAAGTGGCTGCCGCACGGGCTGCACCCGACGAAGGTCGACGCGGTCGGCGAGCTGCGCCTGGTCGCGACCACCCTGACCGGCCTGGAGGCCATGCTGGAGGACGTGCTCGCCGGGCGGCCCCGGTTCGGCCCCGCCGGCGACAGCCGGGGCAGCCACCCGCACGTCGTGGTGCTCGCCGACGGCGGCGACGCGGCGGGCTCGGACCACCTGATGACCGACGGCGGCATGGAGGGCGTCACGGTTCTCGACCTCGACGGCACACCGCCGCGGGTCCTGGACCGGTCCACCCTCGTACTGGAGATCGCCGAGGACGGTCAGCTGCACGCGGTCACCTACGAGGGCCGCAACCCGCTCGGCCGCCCCGACGAGCTGAGCCAGGCCGAGATGGAGACGCTGGCCATGTGCCTGGCGCCGATGCGGCCGTCGCTGGTGACGCGCGGCGACAGCGTCGTGACCGGCCGCGACACCGGCTTCGTGGAGCTACTCGGGCTCGGCGACCCCGAGACGTTCGACCTGGCCCGGGCGTGGGCGCCGCGACCCAACCGCGACCGGCTGCGCGTACCGATCGGCCTCGCGCAGGACGGCACCCCGGTCGAGCTGGACCTCAAGGAGTCGGCGCAGGACGGCATGGGCCCGCACGGCCTGCTCATCGGCGCGACCGGCTCCGGCAAGTCGGAGCTGCTGCGCACGCTCGTGCTCGCGCTGGCCGCCACGCACAGCTCCGAGGTGCTCAACTTCGTCCTCGTCGACTTCAAGGGCGGCGCCTCGTTCGCCCGGCTGGACACGCTGCCGCACACCAGCGCGGTCATCACCAACCTCAGCGACGAGCTGGCGCTCGTCGACCGCATGACCGACGCCATCAACGGCGAGCTGATCCGCCGCCAGGAGCTGTTGCGCCGGGCCGGCAACTACGCCTCGGCCCGCGACTACGAGCGGGCCCGCACGGCCGGCGCCCCGCTGGAACCGCTGCCCAGCCTGCTCATCATCTGTGACGAGTTCTCCGAGCTGCTCACGGCCAAGCCCGACTTCATCGACATGTTCGTGCAGATCGGCCGGGTGGGCCGGTCGCTGGGCATCCATTTGCTGCTGGCCAGCCAGCGGCTGGAGGAGGGCCGGCTGCGGGGGTTGGACACCCACCTGTCCTACCGGATCGGCCTGCGGACGTTCTCCGCGATGGAGAGCCGGGTCGTGCTCGGCGACATCGCCGCGTACGAGCTGCCCCGCTCGCCCGGGCACGGCTACCTGCGCTTCGGTACCGAGCCGATGATCAGGTTCCGGGCGGCGTACGTGTCGGGCCGCTACCAGCGCGCACACGCCCCGCTGATCAGCGCGGTCGCCGGCGACGAGGTGCAGATCGAGGAGTACACCACGGCGTACGTGCCGCCGGCGACGCAGCCGGCGGCCGACAGTGTCGAGCAGCCTGAGCCGGAGGAGACGCCGGAGGGCGAGAGCCTGCTCGACGTGATCGTGGCCCGGCTCGCCGGCCAGGGTATGCCGGCCCACCAGGTGTGGCTGGCGCCGCTGAAGGAGGCCGTCCCGCTCAACGACGTGCTGCCGCCGCTGATCAGCGACCCCGCCCGGGGTGTGACCGTGTCGGCCGGCGAGCTGCACGGCGGCCTGCGGGTGCCCGTCGGCGTGGTGGACAAGCCGCTCGAGCAGCGCCGCGACGGGCTGTGGCTCGATCTCGCCGGGGCCGGTGGCCACGCCGTCGTGGTCGGTGGGCCGCAGAGCGGCAAGAGCACGTTCATGCGTACGCTCATCGTCGGGCTCGCGCTCACCCCCCCCCCGCCCGAGGTGCAGGGGTTCTGCCGGGACATCGGCGGGGGGTCGCG
>JAEZGP010000358.1 GCA_023437285.1 Actinomycetes bacterium
ATCGCGACCCGCGCGCCGAGGCTGCGGATGGTGGCGTGCAGGCGCGCCTCGGGCGTGGTCGGATCGAACGGGGCGTAGGCGCCGCCGGCGGCGAGTACGGCGAGCATGGCGACGACCGTGTCGGCCGAGCGGTCGAGCACGACGGCGACGGGCTGCCCGTCCTGGCCCGCACCGACACCGTCCGCTCGCAGGCGACCGGCCAGCGCGTCGACGCGTCGGATCAGGCCGTCGTAGGTCAGGGGAGCACCGGGCCGGTTCGCGAGGTCGACGAGGGCGGGCCGGTCACCGTTGACGCGTGCCTGAGCGCGGACGAGGTCGACCGGGAACGCACCGTCGCGCGGGTACGCGGCCTCGGCCGTCGCCGGGGGGACCACAATGCTGGCACCGCTCATCAGCGGCGCCCATGAATCCGGTGCACGTGCGAACCACCTTCCGCCGAGCCGGTGCGGCAGCGTGCCTGTCTCACTCGCAGCCGACGCTAGGTGCACCCCCGACGCCGTCTGGAGTCACGTGAACGAGTGACCTAACGACCGCCGCCGATCCCAGGGTGTCGGCAGAACCGGGGACACGAGGCTCCGTTGACCACGCCCGTACGGGCTTGGTTAATGGGACTGCAGGCAGCCCCTGGCCCGAGGAGACCATGTGATCAGCAGCCACCGGGCGGCCGGGAGCCCAGCCGCCGACATCGAGGACCGCACCGTACCGGAGGAGGCGACCGGTGGCGGGACAACGGTCGCGCCGGAGTGTGCCGGGCCGCTGACCATCCCGGCCGACCTGATCCGGACCCTGGAGTCGCTGGCGGAGGCGGCCGGAGTCAACCGCGTCATCCCGCTCGCGATCTGCGCGGATGTCCTGGCGGACCGGTTGTCCCGCCCGGACACCCCGCGTCGGGCCCGGCTCATTCAGGGCGCCCGTGAAGTGATCACCCCGCTGTTGGCCGACGGCCGGGACCCGGATGTCACCTTCCACGCCGCCCTGCGGCGCGCGGCGGACCTGCGCGTCATGGGCGTGCCGGCAGCCGGGGCGGGACAGCCCGTCGATGTCACGATTCTGGTGTCCCAGGACGGCGAGCGCCTCTACGCCGAAAGCATGACGAGCGCGGCGGACGCGCCGCTGGCCCAGTGCTGGGCACTGTCGTTCCTGCGGCTGCTGAGCGCCGCCGCCGCCGACCCGCACGCGCCGCTGGCCGCGCACCGCCTGGTCGACGACGCCGACCAGGTCCGCATCCTGCACGGCCTCAACACCTATCAGGAGCCCGACGTACGCCATGTCAGCCTGGCCGGCCCGTTCGAGGAGCAGGTACGGCGTACCCCGGACGCGGTGGCGCTTATCGCCCCGGACGGCGGCACGGTCACCTACCGGGACCTCAACGAGCGCGCGAACCGGCTCGCCCGCTTCCTCCGCGACGGCGGCGTCGGCCCGGACACCCGCGTCGGCATCTGCCTCACCCGCAGCGTCGAACAGGTCGTCGCCATCTACGCCACCGTCAAAGCGGGTGGCGGCTACGTACCCCTCGACGCCGAGCTTCCCGACTCGCGCCTGGCGTACATGCTCGACGACGCCCGGCCGCGCTTCGTCCTGACCGACGGCCACTGCCGGGACCGCATCCCCGACGGGGCCTGGCAGGTGCACGACGTCACCGCGGCCGACGCACCCTGGCTGGCCAATGACGCGACCGACCTGGTCGCCACCGGTACCGGCGGCTCGCTGATGCACATCCTCTACACGTCCGGGACGACCGGACAGCCGAAGGGGGTGGCCTATCCGCGTGCGGGAGCGCTGGCGAACCTGTCCTGGATGCAGAGCCGCTACCCGTTCGCGGCCGGCGACACGGCCCTGTTCAAGACCTCACCCGGCTTCGACGTGTCGATCTGGGAGCTGTTCTGGCCGCTCTACCACGGCGCTCGCCTCGCCATCTGCCCGCCCGGCGCGCACCGGGACCCGCGACAGGTGGCGCGGCTCGTCGAACGGCACCGGGTCACAACGATCTTCCTCGCGCCGACGGTGATGACGCCCTTCCTGGACGAGCTCTCGCCGCAGGAGGCCGGCGCGTTGCGCTGGGCCCTGTGCGGCGGGGAACCGGTCACGGCCCGGATCCGGGACACGCTGTACGCGAGATTCCCCGCGACGACGCTGGTCAACTGCTACGGGCCCACGGAGGCGGGCAACGTCACCGACATGGTCGTGCCGCCCGACCCGGGCTCACCGGTCGTGCCGCTCGGGCGGCCGGCCGCGAACTTCGCGCTGACGCTGTTCGACGACAGCCTGCGACTCGTACCGGTCGGGATGCCCGGCGAGGCGTACATCGGCGGTGCCGTCGGCGTCGGCATGGGCTACTGGCGCTCGCCCGGCCGCACCGCCGAACGGTTCGTCGCCGATCCGTTCGGGCCGCCCGGGTCGCGGATGTACCGCACCGGGGACCTGTGCCGCTACCGCGACGACGGCGTGCTCGACCACTTGGGTCGGGTCGACCGGCAGATGAAGGTACGCGGGCAACGCATCGAGCCGGGCGAGATCGAGTCCGTCCTGGTCGCCGACCCGACGATCGCCGACTGCGCGGTGATCGCCCATGGCGACCCGGCGCGCATTCTCGCCTTCGTGGTGCCGACCGACCGCACGGCCGCGGACGCGTTCGATGCCACCGCCGTCCTGCGCCGCGCGGCCACCACGCTGCCGCACCACATGTGGCCCGAGCGGGTGATCCCCCTGCTGCGCATCCCGGCGACGGTGAACGGCAAGATCGACAAAGCGGCGCTGATCCACCTCTGGCACACGCGCGGCGACCGGGAACCCGAGCGGGAGATCGTGCCCCCCGCCGACGACCTGGAGGCCGGCCTGGTGGAGATCTACGGCCGGGTCCTGGGCACCGCGCCGATCAGCGTGCTGGACACCTTCGCCGACCTCGGCGGCCACTCCATGCTGGCCTTCAAGGTGCTCGACGAGTGCCTGGCGCGGTTGCGGGCCCAGCCCGCGGTGCCGGAACTGCTCACCGGCTCCATCCGCGACGTGGCGGCGTCGATCCGGCGGGGCCAGGCGGGCCCGTGACGCGCCGACCGCGCCGAAGTGTCGTGCTTTCACGTGACAGCCTGCCGACCGGGGCCGCCGGTAGCGTGCCCGATGAGGCAGACGGCGCCACGAATCCCCGGCGGTCGGCCCGAACCGCCGCCGCGTCGGGTCGTCCGACGGACCTGCCCCCGGACCCGTCGCGGAGGGGATTGCATCGAATGGCGACACCGCGGTGCATACATGAGCTGTTCGCCGAGCAGGCCGCCCGTACGCCGGATGCCACGGCGCTGAGCCAGGCCGGCCGGACCATGTCCTACCGGGAACTCGACACCCTGTCCGACGCGCTCGCCGAGCGGCTGCGCGCCGCGCGGGTCGGCGGCGGCGCCACGGTCGCGGTGGTGCTGGAACGCTCGGTGGAACTCATCGTGGCGCTGACCGCCGTCCTCAAGGCCGGCGGCGCGTACCTCTACCTCGACCCGGCCGAGCCCGCCGAGGCGCGTGCGCGCATCCTCGCCGACGCCGCCGCCCGCTTCGCCGTGGTCGACCAGGACACGGCGGACAAGGTCGCCGGGGTGGCGACCGTACTGCTTCTCGACGCGTCGTCGCCGGAGCCGACGGAGGCGGCCACCACCGGGCCGGCCAGGATCAGCCCGGACACGCCGGCCTACGTCTGCTACACCTCGGGATCGACCGGCGAGCCCAAGGGCGTCGTGGTGCCGCACCGCGCGATCTTCCGGCTCATCCATGACCCGTCGTGGATCGACGTGCGCGACGACGACGTCTTCTTCCAGCTGACCCGGGTGGGCTTCGACGTTTCCACGTTCGAGATCTGGATGCCACTGGTACGCGGGCTCCGCCTGGCCATCGGCCCGCCGTCGCACACGAACCTCGACTTCGCGGAGCTGACCGACACGATCCGCGCCGAGGGCGTCAGCGTGCTGTGGCTGACGACCGGGCTGTTCCACAAGATCGTCACGCACCACCTGGACGGCCTCGCCGGCATCCGTCACCTGCTCGCCGGCGGCGACGTGCTCTCCCCCGCGCACGTGCGGCAGGTCATGGCCGCCTACCCGGACCTGGTCTTCACCAACGGGTACGGGCCGACGGAGAACACCACGTTCAGCACCTGCTGGACCACCCGGACCGCCAGTGACGCCGAACGGGTGCCGATCGGCGTACCGATCGACGGCAGCACGGCGGCGGTCCTCGACCCCGCGTTCCGACCGGTCGCGGCCGGCGAGGTCGGCGAGCTGTGGGTCGGCGGACACGGGGTCGCGACCGGCTACCTCAACCGTCCCGCGGCGACGGCCGAGCGGTTCGTCGCCGACCCGGATCCGGCCGCGGCGCCGGGCAGCCGGATGTACCGCACCGGCGACCTCGCGCGCTGGTCCGAGGACGGCAACCTGGACTTCCTCGGCCGCGCCGACCGGCAGGTGAAGGTCCGCGGCTACCGCGTCGAGCTGAGCGCCATCGAGCTGGAGCTGCTGCGCCAACCCGGCGTCGCGCAGGCCGCCGTTCTCGCCCGTACCGACGGTGCCGGCGACACCCGGCTGATCGCCTACGTGGCCGTGGGCGGGCTGGATCCGGCGGAGTGGACCGACTTCGGCACCGCGCTGCGCGCGACGCTGCAGGACACGATCGCGGCGCACCTCGTGCCGTGGGCGATCATCGTACGGTCGGAGATACCGCTCAACCCCAACGGCAAGGTGGATCGTTCGTCGCTGCCCGCCGACAAGATCCCCCGCAACGTCTGGAACGACTACGTCTCGCCCCAGGACGCGCTGGAGCACCGGCTGGCCGCGATCTGGAGCGACGCCCTCGACGTCGAGCCGGTGGGCGTCGAGGACAACTTCTTCGACCTGGGCGGCCATTCGCTGCTCGCCGCCGAGCTGCTCGCGGCGCTGCAGGCCGAGTTCGACATCGCACTGCCGGCCCGCACGCTCTACCTGCGACCGACTATCGCCGACCTCGCCAAAGAGCTGCGCACCAGCGGGCAGGCCGGTTAAGAGGAGCGTTGATGCAACCCGCCAGCAACACCATCGCGCCGGGCTGTCCGGTCAGCGCGGCCGCCCAGGATCTCGCCGATCCGATGATGTACGCCGACCTCAACTTCCGGTCCACCTGGGCCGGGATGCGCGCGGAAAACCATCTGGAGTGGACCCAGGTCGACGAGCGCAACGGGTTCTGGTCGGTCGTCAAGTACGAAGACGTCGACCGGGTACTGCGCGACGCGCGTACGTTCACCTCCGAGCGCGGCACGCTGCTCAACATCCTCGGCGTGGAGGACCCGGCCGGCGGCCGGCAGATCGCCGCGACCGACCCGCCGCGACACACGATCATGCGGGCCCGGTTGCAGAAGGCGCTCGCCATCAAGGCCATCGAGAAGCAACAGGAACTGATCACCCGGCTCGTCCGGGAGGTCATCGATCCGCTGGCCGATGGCGGCCCGTTCGACTTCGCCGCGGCGATGCTGGCGCTGCCCGTCGCGGTGGGTGGCGAGTCGATGGGCCTGCCGCGGGCCGACTGGCCCCAGCTGGGTCACCTGCTCAACGCGTCGATCGCCGCCGACGATCCGGAGTACCGGACGGAAGGCGGCACCCAGGCCACCCTCGACCAGGCCCACCGCGAGCTGTTCGCCTACTTCCAGGACATCTACCGCGACCGGCGCCGCAACCTCGGCGACGACCTGGTCAGCGTGCTCATCACCACCGAGGTCGACGGCCGCACCATGTCGCCGGGCGAGGTCATGTCCAACTGCTACAGCGTCCTGCTCGGCGCGGTGGTCACCACGCCGCACTCGCCGAACTACCTGATGACCGAACACATCGGCGACGGCCTCCTCGACCGGTGGGCGGCCGACCTGTCGGTCACGCCGACCGCCGTGGAGGAGGCGCTGCGACTCGGCTCGCCGGTGAGCCACTTCATGCGGTACGCGGTGACCGACACCGAGATCCGCGGCACCCGGATCAAGGCGGGCCAGGCGGTGGTCAGCTGGCTCGGCGCGGCGAACCGGGACGAGGAGGTCTTCCCCAACGCCGACCAGTTCGACCTGCACCGCCGGCCCAACAAGCACCTCGCCTTCGGCATCGGGCCGCACTACTGCGTCGGTCACACGGTCGCGCGGGTGACGCTGCGGATCCTGTTCAACGAGCTGTTGTCGCGGTTCACCGACTTCGCGCCGGCCGGCGAGCCGTCGCGGCTGCACTCGAACTTCATCTCCGGGTACAAGCACCTGCCGATCACCGCACGGCCGGTCAGCCGCGCGGGTACCCCGGTCGACCGCTGAAGGAAGCGCCATGCCCTCTCGCCCGAAGCAGCGCAACCCATGGCTGCCGCACGCGCCGTCGCCGGCCGCGACCGGACGCGTCTTCCTGATCCCGTACTCGGGCTGTGGCGCCAGCATGTACCGCCAGTGGCCGCGGCGGCGCGGGAGCGTGGAGTTCCTGCCGGTCGAGCTGCCGGGCCACGAGACACGGTTCGCCGAACCCAACTTCGAGACGTACCAGGAACTGGCCAAGCTGATGGTGATGGGCCTCGACCCGTACCTCGATGTGCCGTTCGCCTTCTTCGGCCATTGCGGTTCGGCGCTGGCCGCGTACGAGGTGTCGGCGGAGCTGGTCCGGGCCGGTCGCAGCACGCCGGCGCACCTGTTCGTCTCCTCCGAGGTGGCTCCCCAGGACGGGCCTGCCGGCAGGTTCCTGTCGATGGACGACGCCGAACTGGGTGCCGAGCTGGAGGCGCTGATCCGGCAGCTGGGCGGCCAGCCCTCCGCCGAGCTGATCGAGCTCTACCTGGAGGTGCTCCGCGCGGACGTGGAGACCAACAAGCGGTACGTCGTGCCCGACCCGTTGCGCCTGCCCTGTCCCATCACCGCGATCGGTTGGACCGAGGACGACGAGATCCCGTTCTCGACGATGGGCGGCTGGAGCGCGTGCGGTGACACGAGGCCGGTGCTCCTGGACGGCCGCCACCACCGGTTCATCGAGGCCCCGGCCGAGCTGGTCGAGCTGATGGCCGAGGGTGTGGGCGGGTGACGGCCGGTTAGAGCGGTAGCACGGGCACCGTGTGGCGCCGCCACGCGGCCAGCTCCCCCGGCCCCGGCGCCGCGCCGGACACGACGACGAGGCGCAGGCAACCCGGCAGGTCACGGCCGGCGCGGTCCAGCTCCTGTGCCCACCGCCGCCAGGTAACGGTCGGCATTTCGAGTACGCTCACGCGCTGCCCGGCCACGACCGGGTCGATGTCCCCGACGCCGGATCCGGCCATGACCACCGCGCCGCCGGCCAACCAGGTCGCGACCAGAACCGTCAGCGGCAGTGCCGACACCGGCAGCAACCGGTCCCCGGCGCCGAGGCCGAGCCGGTCCGCCAGCTCACGGGCCGAGGCCAGCAGGGCCGCCGGTCCCGGTCCGGGGC
>JAEZGP010000374.1 GCA_023437285.1 Actinomycetes bacterium
CGCCGAGGGCGTCGTCGACGGCGCTGCTGGCGGGCGGCGGCGAATCGTGCGGCTCGATGGCGGCGTGCCGGCCGACGGACGGACCCTCGGACCCGCCGGGCGGGTCGTCGCCGGAGCCCAGGGCGTCGTTGACGCGGCTGGCGGGCGAGGGCTCGTGTGGTTCGGTCATGACTACCCTCCGTACGTGGGCGGCTTTTGTCAGCGTAAGCCCGATTAGTCGCCGGGGCGGGGGATCCGTCCGGAGGTGCGGTCGCGGTCCGGCGGCGTAGGCTTGTTCGCGTTACACCCCCTGTCCGGGCCGGCTGGGGGTTTGTTGGCGTGCCGGTGGGCACGCGTCCAAGCCACGGTGCGCGGGAGTTTCCATGATCTTGGTCGGTCTGCTCGAGGCGGCGTTCGGCGACCCGGCGCTGGCGCGGCTGCGCGACTTCGCCCGGGGAACGTCCGAGCGTGGCGCCGCGATCGAGGCCCAACAGCTCGACCTGACCGCACCCGCCGGGTCACGGCCGTTCGTGGTCGCCGCCATCGCGGCCACCGCCGGCGGCGGAGCCGGCCGGCCCGTGCTCGCGGTCACCGCCACTACCCGGGAGGCCGAGGATCTCGCGGCCGCGCTCGGCGACCTGCTCGACCCGGCCGAGGTGGCCGTCTTCCCGTCCTGGGAGACGCTGCCGCACGAGCGGCTGTCGCCGCGCTCCGACACCGTCGGGCGGCGCCTGGGCGTGCTGCGCCGCCTCGCCCACCCGGAGCCCGGCGACCCGGCGCGCGGGCCCCTGCGCGTCGTCGTGGCGCCCGTACGGTCGGTGCTGCAACCACAGCTCAAGGGCCTGGGCGACCTCGAGCCGCTGGAACTCGTGCCGGGGGCCACGGCCGACCTCGACGCGACCACCCGGCGGCTGGTCGACCTCGCGTACGCGCGTACCGACCTGGTGACCAAGCGCGGCGAGTTCGCGGTCCGCGGCGGCATCCTCGACGTGTTCCCGCCGACCGAGGAGCACCCGCTGCGGGTGGAGTTCTGGGGCGACGACGTCGAGGAGATCCGCACGTTCGCGGTCGCCGACCAGCGCACCATCGACAAGGTCGACCGGCTGTGGGCGCCGGCGTGCCGGGAACTGCTGCTCACCCCGGCCGTCCGCGAACGGGCCCGGCGGTTGTCCGAGGACCACCCGGAGCTGTCGGAGATCCTCGACAAGCTCGCCGAGGGCATCCCGGTCGAGGGCATGGAGTCGCTCGCCCCGGCCCTGCTCGGGTCCGACTCGCTGGAACTGCTCGTGCACTGCATGCCGGCCGGCACGCACGTGCTGCTGTGCGACCCGGAGCGCATCCGCACCCGGGCACACGACCTCGTGCGTACGAGTGAGGAGTTTCTTCAGGCGTCCTGGGCGGCGGCCGCCGTCGGAGGGGCCGCCCCGATCGATACCGGAGCGGTGGCCTTCCGCAGCCTCGCTGACGTGCGGGCCGCCGCCGCGTCGCTGCACCAGCCGTGGTGGTCGGTGTCGCCGTTCGGTACGGCGGAGGCCGAACCCCGCCCCCGCCCGGTCGACGACGAGCCGTGGCGCGAGGGCGAGGACGCCCCGATCGACGTACCCGCCGACACCGGTGAGTTGCTGGCCCTGCGCGCGCAGCCCGTACCGCTCTACCACGGTGAGACGGGCCGCGTCGTCGACGACGTCAAGCGCTGGACCGGCGACGGCTGGCGGGTCGCGCTGGTCTTCGAGGGCCAGGGTCCCGCTCAGCGGGCCGCCGAGGTGCTGCGCGACTCCGGCATCGGGGTTCGCCTCGCCGACACGCTCGACCGGCCGCCCACCCCCGGCGAGGTCGTCGTCACGCGGGGCCGGTTCGATCACGGCTTCCTCGACGAGGCCTCCGGGCTGGCCGTCGTTACCGGGTCGGACATCTCCGGCGGTCGCGGGGCCTCCACCCGGGACATGCGCAAGATGCCGAGCCGCCGGCGCAACACGATCGACCCGCTGGAGCTGCGCGCCGGCGACTACGTGGTGCACGAGCAGCACGGCATCGGCCGGTACGTGGAGATGGTGCAGCGCACCGTCAACGGCGCCGAGCGCGAATACCTCGTCATCGAGTACGCGTCGAGCAAGCGCGGCCAGCCCGGCGACCGGCTGTTCGTGCCGACCGACGCGCTCGACCAGCTGTCGCGCTACGTCGGCGGCGAGACGCCCACCCTGCACAAGATGGGCGGCGCCGACTGGCAGAAGGCCAAGCAGCGCGCGCGCAAGGCCGTCCGCGAGATCGCCGCGCAGCTTATCCAGCTCTACGCCGCCCGGCAGGCGTCCAAGGGCCACGCGTTCGGGCCGGACACCCCGTGGCAGCGCGAACTCGAGGACGCGTTCCCGTACACGGAGACCCCCGACCAGCTCGCGGCCATCGACGAGGTCAAGGGCGACATGGAGAAGTCGGTGCCGATGGACCGGCTGATCTGCGGCGACGTCGGCTACGGCAAGACCGAGATCGCGGTACGGGCGGCGTTCAAGGCCGTACAGGACGGCAAGCAGGTCGCCGTGCTCGTGCCCACCACGCTGCTGGCACAGCAGCACTTCAACACGTTCTCCGAGCGGATGGGGCAGTTCCCCGTCGACATCCGGCAGCTGTCGCGGTTCGTGACGCCGAAGGAGGCCGAGGAGACCATTTACAAGATCGGCGACGGTACGGCCGACATCGTCATCGGCACCCACCGGCTGTTGCAGTCGGCGACGAAGTTCAAGCAGCTCGGGCTCGTCATCGTCGACGAGGAGCAGCGCTTCGGCGTCGAGCACAAGGAGTTCCTCAAGCAGCTGCGCGCGCAGGTCGACGTGCTCACCATGTCGGCCACGCCCATCCCGCGCACGCTGGAGATGGCGATCACCGGCATCCGCGAGATGTCCACGATCGCGACCCCGCCGGAGGAGCGCCACCCCGTCCTGACCATGGTCGGCGCGCAGGACGACCGGCAGGTCGCCGCCGCCATTCACCGTGAGCTGCTCCGCGACGGGCAGGTGTTCTACCTGCACAACCGGGTCGACTCGATCGAGAAGGCGGCGCGGCGGCTGCGCGAGCTGGTGCCCGAGGCGCGCGTCGCGGTCGCGCACGGCCAGATGGGCGAGGACGCGCTGGAGCGCGTCATGGTCGGCTTCTGGGAGAAGGAGTACGACGTCCTCGTCTGCACCACGATCGTCGAGTCCGGCATCGACATCCCGAACGCGAACACCCTCATCGTGGAGCGCGCCGACCTGCTGGGCCTGGCGCAGTTGCACCAGATCCGGGGCCGGGTCGGCCGCGGCCGCGAGCGCGCGTACGCGTACTTCCTGTACCCGCCGGACCGGCCGCTCACCGAGCACGCCCACGAGCGGCTGGCCACGATCGCCCAGCACACCGAGTTGGGCGCCGGCATGTACGTCGCCATGAAGGACCTGGAGATCCGCGGCGCGGGCAACCTGCTCGGCGGCGAGCAGTCCGGCCACATCGAGGGCGTCGGCTTCGACCTGTACGTCCGGATGGTCGGCGAGGCGGTGCAGCACTTCAAGGGCGAGGCGCCCGAGGAGGTCGTCGACGTGAAGATCGACCTGCCGGTCGACGCCCACCTGCCGCACGACTACATCGCCGTGGAGCGGCTGCGCCTGGAGATGTACCGCAAGCTCGCCGAGGCCCGCGACGCCGCCAAGCTGGCGGAGATCGTCGCCGAGATGCAGGACCGGTACGGCAAGCCGCCGGAGCCGGTCGCGAACCTGCTCGCGGTCGCCCGGCTGCGGCTGCTGGCCCGCCAACACGGTCTCGCCGACGTCAGCGTGCAGGGCCGCCACGTGCGGTTCGGCCCCATGCCGCTGCCCGACTCCAAGCAGCTGCGGCTCAAGCGGTTCTATCCGGACGCGGTCTACAAGCAGGCCACCGAGCAGGTGTCCGTACCCCGGCCCAGCACCCGGCGGGTCGGCGGCGAGCCGATGCGCGACGTGGCGCTGCTCGACTGGTGCGCCGACCTCATCACGACCGTCCTGGACGGTGCCACGCCCCGCTAAGCCGCCCGGACTACGCGGGTACGGGAGGGGTCGCGACGCGGGCCGCCGGTTCGGGCGTACTCCTGGTTCTGTGCACGGTCGCGGCGGCGAGCCAGCCGGTGGCGAGCACCCCAGCGGCGGCCGGGGCGAGCACGTACGTCGACGGCGGCAGCGCGATGAATTCGCCCTGTGCCCAGCCTCCGGCGTAGACGGCGGCCGTGACCAGGGCCGCGCCGACCACCGCCTCGACCGCCCAGGGCAGGCCGGCCGCGCAGATCAGGTCGATGGCCACCGCCCCGGCGAGCAGCAGGAACGGCACGATGGAGCGGGTGAACCCGGTGCCGGCGAGCAGGGCGAACATCACGCACCGGTAGGCGACGTATGCGCCGGCGATCGCGGTGGCCGCCCAGCGCACGCCCAGTTGCCGGCGGGCGATGACGAGCACGATCATGCCGGCGGTGGCGATCCAGGCCAGGTATACCCAGTCGGGGATGGGCAGCGCGAAGCCGCGGAAGCTGGTCTCGTCGAGGGAGGCCACGCCGAGCTGGTTCGCGGCGAACGCGAGCAGGCTCGGCTCGGCGGTGGTCCGCCCGTCGAGGAAGGCGCGCAGCGCCAGGGTGCCGTACTCCTGCTGCTGGTTGGGGAACAGCACGTTCTCCAGGAAGAACAGCCACAGCGCGCCGAGCACGAAGGTGCGCCGGCGCTGGCCGGTGGCGTGCCGGGTCCAGCCGATGATCGCGCCGGCGATGGCCAGCGCGGTGCCGATGTAGAGCCCGGAGTGGCTGAAGCTCCACGACGTGATGTCGAGGCCGTTGACCCGGTGGTTGATCACGTCGACCGGGATGGCGACGAGGAAGACGGCGCAGCCGAGCTGCATGAGACGCAGCGCCAGCTTGTCCACGCCGAAACCGGTGACCGTGTGGAAGACGACCAGGGCGATCATCACGACGTCGCCGACGACGTTGATCAGGTGGGGCGGCGCGAGGTCGTCGCGCAGCCACTTGAAGTGCCACGACACGTCCCAGGAGGAGCCCAGCGCCTTGAGCAGCAGGGCAACCAGCCACACGCCGTAGATCTGGCGTACCACCAGCGCCGCCTCGGACTCGGACAGCCCGGCGCGCACGCGCTCGAGGAACGGCCGGGGGTCGGGTAGGGCGGTCCGCAGCCCGGTGCCGGGCGATCCGAACCAGTACTCGCTCATTGCCTCAATCCCCGCTCGTCAGACGTCCGCTGGTCGCAACATGGTGGCGTGTGTTGGCCGTCGAGTCCAGCGGTCGATCGTCTTGTTTACCGGCGCGCGGGGGCCGCCCCGACCCCCCCGCGGCGGCCCTGACCGGGCCGGGATGAGAGAGTGACGTCCATGCAGCGTGTTCGTCGCGTGGCCCCGATTGTCGCGCTCGTCCTGCTCGGTGGCGTGGTGTTGTCGGGTTGCCGCAGCCAGCCTGACGTGGCCGCCTACGTCGGCAGCAACAAGATCACCGAAGCGCAGGTCACCAAGATCGTCGATGATTTCCGGGAGCGTACGACGCCGCCGGCGCAGGCCGGTACGACGGCGACGCCGACGGGCCAGAACCTGCCGCGCTCCTCCGTGGTCACGGCCCTCGTGGTCAGGTCGGTCTGCGCGAAGCTGCGGGAGGAGCGCGACTTCGCCACGAAGCCGACGACCGCCCAGCAGCTCGTGGAGGGCACCTCGATCTCGCCCGACACCGAGTACGTGAAGGTGCTGGCCGACATGCTCACCTGCGTGTCGGGGCTGGAGGTTCCCGGTGGCACGCCCAGCGAGGAGCAGCTGCGCGACCTTTACGACAACGCGGCCGCCAACAACCTGGTCGACCCGGTGACCCAGCCGTTCGACGCGGTGAAGGCCAGCCTCGCCTCCGACCCCGGCATCCAGCAGAAGGCGGCGGTCCAGCGCGCGCTCGCGGAGGGCGCCAAGGTCACCGATGTGGTGATCAACCCCCGCTACCGCCCGCTGCAGTACGCGGTGAACCTGCAGGAGGGTGTCTTCTTCACCGTCCCGCTGGGCGAGCCGGGCATGGACGTGGTGACTCCCGCGCCGGCCACCGCCGACACCGCTGGCGGGGCGCAGGCTCCGCCGCAGTGATCCGGTGACCGCGCGCATCGTCCTGCTCGTCACCTCGCCGCGGGTGCCCGCGGGGCTGCTCACCGCGCCTGCGTGGGACCTGTTGCGGTCCGCGCCGGCCTTCGCCGCCGCGGAAAATGATCAAACCAATGCGGTACGCGCGCAGGGCGCCACGGTGACGGTCGTCGCCCCCGACGAAGCGGTCGACGCGCTGCTGTCCGCCGCGGCCGGGCACGGC
>JAEZGP010000446.1 GCA_023437285.1 Actinomycetes bacterium
GGGGTACCGACCCGCCCGGCGGGCTCAGCAGGCGAACACCGACCAGCAGATGTCGTTTCTCAACCGCTGATCGCCGAACGAGAACTGCCGCTCATGAGTCGGTCAACATGCTGGTTCGCGGCCCTCGAGTAAGAGCAGTTCGGCCCGGACCTGTTCGGCGCCCGGATGATGGATTTCCTCGAGGGCGGCGAGGGCCTGCCGGTACGCCTCTCGAGCACCTTCCGTCCGAGCAGCGGCGTGGTGTCGCTCGGCGAGGTGGGTCAGGGCGACGGATTCGTAGTACCGGTCCTCGAGACCGCGGTACAGGTCGATGGCCCGCCGAAAGCTGATGACCGCGGCCTCGTCGTTGCCCAGCCGGTGGTGGGCGTACCCGAGGGTGTCCAAGGCGTTGGCTTGTCCAGCCAGGTCGCCGAGATTCCGGCTCACCTCGACGGCCTCCCGGCCGTGGGCGAGAGCGTCGTCGTGGTTTCCGAGTTGCGCGTGGCACCAGCTGAGGGCGTTCAGGGCGTGCCCCAGCCCGAACCGCAGGCCGCGGGCCCGGCAGATGGCCACAGCCTGCCGGCTGTGGTCGAGCCCGTCACGGTAGCGACCCTGCTGCTCGTGGAGTAAACCGAGGTAGTGGTGCGTCCGGGCCTGTCCTTCCGGGTCCGCGTTATTCCGGTACAGCGCGAGCGCGGCCCGCAGGTGAGCCTCGGCGGCGCCGTGTTCGCGCAACCGGATGTGGGCGCGGGCGAGGTGGACCTGGGCGGAGCCCTGCGCGGACGCGTCAGCGGCCCGCGTCGCGGCCTGAAGTGCCCGCCGCTGGACAGTGACCTGGTCGTCCCACATGCCCTGCCGGTAGAGAAAGGTGGCCATGGCGTCGGCCAACTGCCAGGCGTACGGGTCGAAACCGGCACGCCCGGCGAGGTCGACGGCGGCGATCAGAGCCGGACGTGCGGCGCCGAACCAACTCCTCGCACCGGCGTCGTCCGTGAGCGCTTCGACCGTGACATCGGCCGGGGCACCGACGAGAGGGGCCGGGACGCGGGCACGATCGAGGAGCCGGTCGGCGGCGCGGGCGGTGTGCAGGTAGTGATCAAGCATTCGCCGGGTCGCCGTGCCTGATGGCTCGTCGAGGGGCAGTTGGCCGGCGTATTCGTGGAGCAGGTCGTGCAGGGCGTACCGGTTGCGGGCGGGCTCGGACACCAGATACGCCCGGGTCAGCTCACCCAGGAGCGGCCGAGTCCTCGCGGGCGACAGCCCGACGAGGCTCGCGGCCGCGGCGGCGGACAGCTCAGGATAGGGGTGCCGGCCGAGCAGACGGAACAGCCGCGCCGCGTCCGGGCTGAGTGCCCGAACCGACCAGGAGAAGACCGATCGCACATCAACGCACGGGTCGCCGGTGGACGACAGAACGTCCAGCCGGTCCTCGTCCTCTAGATCGGCCGCCTGGTCGGCCAGCGACAGGCCGGGTCGGGTCGCGACTCTCGCGGCGATGATCGCCAGCGCGAGGGGGAGCCCGGCGCAGCGGTGGATGATCTCGTCCACCGCCGCCGGCTCGTGGGTGAGTCGGTTCGCGCCGAGTCGCCCGGCGAGCAGGCTCCGGGAGCCGTCACGGTCGAAGACCTCGAGTGACAGCGCTTTGGCACCCTCGACGGCGACGAGTCCGGCCAGACTATTGCGGCTGGAGACCAGCACCAGGCAGCCCGGTGCCGCGGGGAGGAGTGGGCGGACGTGGGCCGCGTCGAGGGCGTTGTCGAGCACCACCAGCATCCGTCGGCCGGCCATGACGCTGCGGAACAGCACAGTGCGCGCATCCAGGCCGCTGGGCAGTTGCGTCGCGGCTACGCCCAGCCCGTCGAGCAGTGACCACAGTGCCTCGTCGGCGGGGATGGGCGATTCCTGCGGGCCGTAGCCCCGAAGGTTGAGGTAGAGCTGGCCGTCGGGGAACCGGTGCGCGGCCCGACGGGCCCAGTGGACGGCCAGGGCCGTCTTGCCGACCCCGGCCGGACCCGACAACCCGGCGATGACGACATTCTCCAAGGCGATGGCGGTCTCGGCGAGCTGGTCGAGCTCCGCCAGCTCGTCCGCGCGACCGACGAAGCCCTGGACGTCCACCGGAAGCTGTGCGGGCGGTGTCGGTGCCCGGCCCTGCGAGACTGTTGGCGGACCGACGGCGCTGGGCGCGAGCTGGGCAGGCTCGGCCGGTGGCCGCGCGACAGCTACGGAGTGCTCCTCGATGATGGCGGCGAAGGCGTTGTTGTCCTCGGTGAGAATCGCCTGGTGCAGCGCGCGCAGGCCGTGGCCCGGGTCGGTGCCCAGCCGCTCGGCGAGCGTGAGCCTTGACTGTTCGTACGCCTGCAGTGCAACGGCGGAGTTGCCGGTCATCCGTAAGGCTGCCATCAGCAACAGCCAGCCGCTCTCCCGCAGCGGCTCGGCGCGGGTGTGGGCCAGTAGTGAAGCGACGAGGTCGCTGGCGTCACCGAGGCGCAGCCGCGCTCGCGCCTGGTTCTCGATGGCGGTCAACCGCCGCTCCTGCCACGCGGCCGCAGCCGCTTCCAGGTCCGGGCCGGTGGCAACGCTCTCGAATGGCGCGCCGCGCCAGATGGCCAGCGCGCTCGCCCACAAGCAGGCCGATCCGGCGACGTCGCCGGCCTGCCAGGTTTTCTCCGCCTGACCCGTCAGTGCGGTGAAGCGATGCAGATCGACGCTCTCTGCCGGGGTCTCCAGCAGGTAGGCGTTGTCGCGGCGGGTCAGCGCGCAGCCGACCCCGCGAAGAATGCGCCGCAGGCGGCTGACATAGGTCGTGACGTTGGCGACCGCGGAAGGTGGGGCGCCGCCCGGCCAGAGCTCGTCGACCATACGCGGCACCGGCACCGGGTGGCCGGAATGCAACAGCAGCAGCGCGAGAATGGTGCGTTGCTTGGCGGTGCCCAGGTCAACTGCCTCACCATCGTGGCGTAGATCCAGCGAGCCGAGCACACGGAAATCGACAGCCTCCCCCATACGCTGTTTATAGCGGCCCCGGCGGCGGACGGCTTCCTCCGAAAGAAGGTGTCCTTGGTCGATCGCGATCAGTACGACCAGCGGCGGACCCACCCGGCAGCGCCGGATGGG
>JAEZGP010000448.1 GCA_023437285.1 Actinomycetes bacterium
GCCGGGCGGTGGTGTCGCGGCGCAGCAGGCCGTGCGCGGCCAGCGTGCCGGCGAGGCGGTAGACGACCGCCCGGCCGACGCCGAGGGCGGCCGCGGCCTCGGTGACGGTCAGGCCGTTGGGAGCGGCGGCCACAAGTTGCAACAGTCGCAGCCCGCGGTCCAGCGTCTGTGCGGTCTCGCTCGCCACGGTGAGTGAGCCTACGGGCGGATTCGCTACCCTCGTACCGTGAGCCTCCGCCTTTATGACACCGCGACCCGCTCGGTGCGGGACTTCGTCCCGCGGACCCCCGGCGAGGTGGGCGTCTACCTGTGTGGGCTCACCGTCCAGGGCCCGCCGCACATCGGTCACCTTCGCTCGGCCGTCAACTACGACGTGCTGCGCCGGTGGCTGGAGCACTCCGGGCTGCGGGTGACCTTCATCCGCAATATTACGGACATCGACGACAAGGTGCTCGAGAAGTCCGCCGAGGCCGGGGTGCCGTTCTGGTCGCTGGCGTACGCCAACGAGCGCATCCTCGCCGACCACTACGCGCGCCTGGGCGTACTGGACGCGACGTACGAGCCGCGCGCGACCGGCCACATCCCGGAGATGCACGCCCTGATCGCGAAGCTGATCGACGACGGGCACGCCTACCCGGCCGCCGACGGCTGCGGCGACGTGTACTTCGACGTGCGCTCGTACGCCGACTACGGCGCCCTGTCCAACCAGCGGCCGGACGCCATGCAGGAGGCGGCCGACGCCCCCGCGCGCGGCAAGCGCGACCCGCGCGACTTCGCCCTGTGGAAGGGCGCCAAGCCGGACGAGCCGGCGGCCGCGGTCTGGCCGTCGCCGTGGGGACCCGGCCGGCCGGGCTGGCACATCGAGTGCTCGGCCATGTGCTGGCGCTACCTGGGCGACGAGTTCGACATCCACGGCGGCGGGCTCGACCTGATCTTCCCGCACCACGAGAACGAGATCGCCCAGTCCCGCGCGGCCGGTCTGGGGTTCGCCCGCTTCTGGGTGCACCACGGCCTGCTCAACATGGGCTCGTCCAAGATGAGCAAGTCGGTCGGCAACGTCATCGACCTGCCCGCGGTCGAGGCGTCCGGGGTGCGGGCCGTGGAGCTGCGCTACTACTACACGGCCGCGCACTACCGCACGGTGATCGACTACTCGGACGGCGCGCTGCGCGAGGCCGCCGCCGCGTACCAGCGCCTGGAGGGCTTCGTCCACCGGGCCGCCGAGGTCGTCGGGGTCGGCCAGCCGGGCGAGCTTCCCGCCGAGTTCGTCGCCGCGATGGACGACGACCTCAACACCTCCCAGGCGCTCGCCGTACTGCACGACACGGTCCGCGCGGGCAATGAGGCATTGACCGCCGGTGACGACGCCGTCGTGGTCGCTGTCCTTTCCCGGGTACGGGCTATGCTCGGCGTCCTGGGGCTCGACCCGCTCGACGCGCGGTGGGCCGGCAGGTCGGGCGGGCAACTGCGTCCGGTCGTCGACTCGCTCGTGGCGCTCGCGCTGGAACAGCGCGCCGCCGCCCGGGCACGTAAGGACTGGGCCGCCGCCGACGCGGTGCGCGACCAGCTCAAGCACGCCGGCGTGATCGTGGAGGACACCGTCCACGGCCCGCGCTGGACCATCGAAGGGGAGCACTGATCATGGCCGGCAACTCGATCCGCCGCGGCCGACGCACGACGTCGGCGAAGGGGGCGGTGAAGGGCTCCGGCGGCAAGAACCGCCAGAGCCTCGCCGGACGCGGGCGTACCCTGCCCGCCGACGAGCGCCCCTGGCACAAGGGCTACTCGGGTGACGAGCCGCTGCCCGCCAAGACCGCCCGCAAGCAGGACAAGGAGCGCCGCGCGGCGGCCGCCGAGGGCCGCGCTCCCAAGATCGGACAGCCGGGCACCAAGTCGACGACCGGCGGCAAGGCCAAGGCGGGTGCCGGCGCGGCCGGCCGCAAGGGCAACTACCGGCCCACCGTACGCAGCGGCCCCAAGGTGGCCCCCGGCCGCCGGTCCGTGCCGCCGAAGGACGCCCCCGAGCTGCTCGTCGGCCGCAACCCGGTCGTCGAGGCGCTGCGTGCGCACGTGGCCGGCACCGCGCTGTACTGCGCGCAGGGCATCGACATCGACGACCGGGTCACCGAGGCCGTGCGTACCGCCGGCGACCGGGGCATCCCGATCCTCGAGGTCAGCCGCGCCGAACTCGACCGGATGACCGGCGGCGTCCTGCACCAGGGGCTGGGCCTGCAGGTGCCGCCGTTCGCGTACGAGCCGTTCGACGACGTGGTCAGCGCCGCGCTGGAGAGCACCGCTCCGCTGCTCGTGGCGCTCGACGGGGTGACCGACCCGCGCAACCTCGGCGCGATCCTGCGCTCGGCGGCCGCCTTCGGCGCGCACGGGGTGTTCCTGCCCGAGCGCCGCTCGGCGGGCATCACGGCCAGTGCCTGGCGCACCTCGGCCGGCGCGGCCGCCCGGGTACCCGTCGCCCAGGTGGTGAACCTGACCCGGGCCCTCAAGACGTGCCAGAACGAGGGCTTCACCGTCATCGGCCTCGACGCCGACGGCGAAACCTCCCTGTACGACCTGGAAGCGGCCATCGGCCCGCTCGTCGTCGTGGTCGGCTCCGAGGGCCGTGGCCTGTCCCGCCTGGTCGGCGAGACCTGCGACCTCACGGTGTCCATCCCGATGGCGTCCGAGGTCGAGTCGCTCAACGCCAGCGTGGCGGCCGCCGTCACCCTCGCCGAGGTCACCCGCCGCCGCACCGGCTGACGACCCGGAACGGCACTTCCCCGAGCGGGCTCACGTCAGGAAGGTCGCCGGTTCCACGACGACCGGGTACGGCAGGTCGACGTGCCGGCGCTCACCTGGGCCGATGGACGCCATCAGGGCGTACGTCTCGGCGCCGGCCGCGAGGTGATACACGTGCACAACCGGGCCGTCGGCGCTGCGTTCGACGCGCCAATAGCTCTCGATACCGGCCTCGGCGTACGCGACGAGCTTGTTGCCGCGGTCGTTCGTCCGCGTGGAACGCGACTCGACCTCGACCACGAGGGCGACCGCTGACGCGTCCACGTACGTGTCGGTGATGTCGGAGCCCGGCCGGAACACGACGACGTCCGGCTCGAACCGGTTGTCGCCGGCCTTGACGCCCCGCTCGGGCTGCACCCGCCACCCTTGGGGTGCGGCGGTCTTCAACAGGAGCCACACGTTCGGCTCGACGGTCTGGTGCCAATCGCCGGCCGGCGGCGTGACGATGAGGCTCCCGTCGACGATCTCGTAACGATGTCCGTCGCGCTCGACCCGGGCGAGGTCCGCCTCGGTCCAGGCCGCCTCGGGCGGTTCGTCAAGGATGCTCGCGGGCACGCTGGAACCTCCATGTCGCACTCTTCACGATACCGACCCGGGCCGGGCGTGGGTTACTCCGCGAAGGTCCACCAGGCCAGGCTGTCGCCGGCCGGGCAGGCGAGCACCTTGGTGCTCCACGCGCAGCGGCTGGCGTACACGTCGTCGGCGGTACCGAGCGGCCGGGCCTTCGCGTCGGCCACGGTGTAGCCCTCCAGGCCCACGCTGGCGGCGCTGGAGCCCAGCGCGCTCCACAGCAGGACGCTGCCGGCGGTCACCCGCGTGCCGATGCGCGCCGTCCGGTCGTACCGGATGTCTCCGCTCTTGCTGACGACCCAGGTGTGCGCGCCGCGCGTGTCGACGACCAGCGTCTCGTCGCCCACGGCGGAGATGCCATCCACGTCGGGGAAGGTCAGCTTCCAGCGCGGCGCGGTCTCGTCGCCGGTCGGCAACGCCACCACGGTGACGCCTTCGGTGCCCGACACCGTCTCGGTGACGCACATGCCGCCGCCGCACAGCGCCAGATCTTTCAGGTACGCCTTGGGTGCGGCGCTGTACACGGTCTTCGGCTGCTGCTTGCCGGCCAGGTCGAACGCCTGCACCTCGTACCCGTTGGAGTTGTAGCGGATCGCGTAGAAGACGCCCCCGGCGGCCAGCGTGTCGCTGCTGGACGGGATGCCCGAGACGGTCGACCGGGTGTCGCCGCTCGCGGGGTCGATGACCTCGATCGTCCCGTCCTTGATCACCAAAAGGTTGCGGTCCGCGCGAGCGACCAGGGGGAACCCACTGACCGACGCCGGTGCCGCCGCGTCGCCGGCCGGCTGCTCCACCCCCAGGTCGGCGCCCTCGAACTGCTTGTTCCACACGTCCGCGCCGCCGCCCTTCACGTCGACGCGGCGCAGGCGGTGGGCGTCCGGATCGGCCAGCACGACGTACGAGGAGAACGTCGCGACCCACTCGTTGGGGCCGAGGGTGCGCTGCCAGCGGGGCGCGAGGGTCGCGGCGTCGAGGACGTGGATGGCCTTGCCGGAACGGCTGAACGTGTTGACGGACACGACCAGCGCGTCGGCTATCGGTACGAGCCGGTCGACCTCGTCGCCGGGGCCGACGGTGACCGGCTGCCCGACGGGCTTGCCCGAGCCGAGGGCGGCGCCGACGACCTTGACGCTGTCGCCGCTGACCCACGCCAGGTAGGCCCGCTCGTCCGTCACGGCCGTACGGGCGTAGTTGAAGTAAACGTTCTCTTCCCCGAGCGACACCGTCTTCGGTCCGTTGAGCTGGGCGAAGTCCACGGCGTCGCCGCCGGAACGCCACCAGATCACGGCGGCGGTCGCGGCCGCCAGCACGAGAACCAGCCCGGCCGCTCCCGCGGCGAGCAGCCACGTGCGCCGTCCCG
>JAEZGP010000531.1 GCA_023437285.1 Actinomycetes bacterium
CTCCGTGTCCGGCGGCGCGGCCGCCGGTGCCGCGACCGGCGGCGACGCGCAGGGCGGCATCCCGCCCGCCGGCGTCGACGACGTGCTCGCGAAGGGCGACGTGGTGTCCGCCGGAATGCCGGTCGTCACGATCGTGGACGTCGGCAAGCTGGGGCTGACCGGCGAGGTCGACGAGACCGACGTGCTGCTCGTCTCGGCCGGGGTGCGGGCCGAGGTGGAACTCGACGCCGCCCCCAACGCCTCCTACCGGGCCACGGTCCGGTCGCTGGACCTGCTGCCCACCCAGTCGGCGCGCGGCGGTGTCGCGTACAAGGTGAGGCTGAGCCTCGACGGCGGCGAGCTGGCGGGAGGCGGTGCCGCACCAACCCCGCGCCCCGGCATGAGCGCCGTCGCCCACCTGCGGGTACGCGACGCGGTCGACGCGGTGGCCGTGCCGGCGGCGGCGGTGTTCTCGAGCGAGGGCGGCGACGCGGTCTGGGTCGTCACCGGGGGCAAGGCGGTACGCCAGCCGGTGAAGGTGGGCGTGCAGGGCGCCGATCTCGTGCAGATCCTCGACGGCCTCACCCCCGGTCAGCGGGTCGTGGTGGCCGGCACCGACCGGGTCACCGAGGGGCAGCGGGTCACGTGAACGCCCCCGCCATCGAAGTGGTGGACGTTACGCGGGAATACCAGCTCGACGGCGGCATCACGGTGCCGGCGTTGCGCGGGGTGTCGCTGACGATCGAGGCGGGCGACTACGCGGCCGTCGTCGGGCCCTCCGGCTCGGGCAAGTCGACGCTCATGCACCTGCTCGGCGGGCTCGACCAGCCCACCTCCGGGCGGCTGCTGCTCGGCGGCCGGGACGTGGCGCGGCTGGACGCCGCCGACATGGCCCGCCTGCGCAACGAGGTGATCGGCTTCGTGTTCCAGAGCTTTCACCTGCTGGCCCAGACGACGGCGGTGGACAACGTGGCACTGCCGCTGATCTACCGGGGGGTCGGGCGGGGGGCGCGGCGGCGGCGGGCCGCCGAGATGCTCGAGCGGGTCGGCCTCGGCCACCGGATCGACCACCGGCCCAACCAGCTCTCCGGCGGCGAGCAGCAGCGGGTGGCCATCGCCCGCGCGCTCGTGACGGAGCCGGCCGTCCTGCTGGCCGACGAGCCCACCGGCAACCTGGACAGCGTGGCCGGTGCCGCCGTGCTGGCGTTGTTGGAGGAGCTCAACGCCGAGCGGGGCGTCGCGGTGGTCCTGGTGACCCACGACCGCGAGGTGGCCGCCCGGGCCCGGCGCCAGATCGTCATGCGCGACGGCGTGATGGTCGAGGACCGGACATGAGAATCGCGGAGGCCTGGCGGGTCGCCCTGGACGCGCTGCGCGCCAGCCGGCTGCGCAGCCTGCTGACCATGTTCGGCGTACTCATCGGCGTGAGCGCCGTCGTGGTGCTCGTCGGCATCGGTACCGGCGCCAAGCAGGAGGTCGAGGCGCAGGTCGAGGGCCTGGGGTCCAACCTGCTGCTCGTGGTGCCGGGCAAGGTGCAGTTCGGCGCCGCGCCGACGCTGTCGCGGATGAACCTGTCCGATGTGGAGGCCGTCGCCCGGGTCGTCGGCGACCGCGACCGGGTGTCGGCGACCGTCACCAGCGCCGAGACGGTCCGCACCGGCACGCGGGAGACGTACACGAACGTGCTCGGGCTGCTGGACAACACGCCCAAGGTGTTCGTCCGGTCGCTGTCGCGCGGCGCGTACCTGACGAAGTCCGATGTGGACACCGGACGCCGGGTCGCGGTGCTGGGGGCCACGGTGAGCCGCGACCTGTTCGGCGAGCGGGACCCGGTGGGCTCGCAGATCACCATCGCGGGCGTACGGTTCCGGGTCATCGGCGTGTTCGCCTCGCTCGGGCAGAGCCTCGGCGTTGACCGGGACGCCGAGGTGCACATCCCGATCACGGCAGCCCAGCGGCTGTTCAGCACGCAGCGCGTCGACGGCCTCGCGATCAAGGCGCCCGACGCCAACCGCATCGACGACCTCGGCCAGCGGGTCCTCGCCGAACTGGACCGCCGCCACCCCGACACCGAGTTCAGCGCCGTCACGCAGGAGCAGATCCTGGGCGTACTCGGGGATATTCTCGGCGTCCTCACCGGTGTACTGGCCGCGATCGCCGGCATCTCGCTGCTCGTCGGCGGCGTCGGGGTGTCCAACATCATGCTGGTCTCCGTGCGCGAGCGGACCCGCGAGATCGGCCTGCGCAAGGCCGTGGGTGCCCGGCCGCGCGACATCGCGGTGCAGTTCCTCGTCGAGGCGGTGCTGCTCACCACGATCGGGGGAGTGGCGGGCATCGCGCTGGGGCTCGGCGCGGTGTGGTTGATCGTCGCGCTGTCGCCGCTGCCGGCCGTGATCACCTGGTGGTCCGTGGCGCTGGCCTTCGGCGTGTCGGCCGCCGTGGGCATCATTTTCGGGGTCGTACCGGCGCAGAGAGCAGCTCGACTGGACCCCGTGGTGGCACTCCGTACGGAATAACCCATATTGATCAATTCTGCCAAGGCCTCGCCGGGTTAACACGTGTGCCGGTACCGTTCAGATAACACGCGCGTTGACGAGACCGGCGGACGGGACCGGTGAGGCGCGCGCGCCGGAAGGGACGAGGTGAGCCATGGCTGGATCACCGCAGACCGCGGGCAGGCTGTCGGAGGTCAAGTTCCTCACGGTGGCCGAGGTGGCGGCGTTGATGCGGGTATCGAAAATGACCGTTTACCGCCTCGTGCACACCGGGGAGCTGACCGCTGTGCGCGTGGGCCGCTCGTTTCGGGTGCCGGAGCACGCGGTGCATGACTACTTGAGAGACGCATTCGCTGAATCCGCCTGACGGCCCGAGTGGTGGGTTTCCGCGAGGGACGGAGGGCCCGATCGGCTCCGCCTGACGGCCGGAGCGGTGGTTTTCCGCGAGGGACGGAAGGTCGATCGATACCGGCTGAGCGGATCTTCGAGCCGTTGGCTACCCTTGACGGCGGTCGGGGTCCTGCCGGATCCCACCGTGACACGTTTCGTTGGTGAGGGGACTTAGCCGTATGGGCTCCGTGGTCAAGAAGCGCAGGAAGCGCATGGCGAAGAAGAAGCACCGTAAGCTGCTGCGCAAGACCCGCGTCCAGCGTCGTCGCCTCGGCAAGTAGGGGTCCGACCCTCGGGAGGCGCAGGTGAAGGTCCTGGTGACCGGCGTCGGCCGGTTCCTCGGCGCCCACCTGGCTGCCCGTCTCGCGGTCGATCCCCGCGTCACTAAGGTCATCGGAGTCGACACCCGGCCACCGGTCGGGGATCTCGCGCGCCTGTTGCGCGGCAAGGTCACTGTCGTCACCGATGACCTACGCGGCGTGGTGGCCTCGGTGACCGAGAGCGGCGTGGAGGCCGTGGCGCACTGCGGGCTGCTGGTCGGTGCCGGCGGCCGCGGCGGTCGCGCGGCCCAGAAGGAATACAACATCATCGGTACGATGCAGCTGCTCGCCGCCGTGCAGGCCGCGCCGGGGGTCCGCAAGCTGGTGGTGCGTTCCTCCACGGCCGCGTACGGCGCGTCGTTTAGCGACCCGGCCGTATTAACCGAGCAGACCCCGCCGACCGAGATGCCCCGCGGCGGCTTCGCCAAGGACGTCATCGAGATCGAAGGTTACGTGCGCGGCTTCCGCCGCCGTCGCCCCGACGTCGCCACCACGGTGCTGCGCCTGGCCCCGATCATCGGACCCACCGCCGACACGATCCTCACCAGGTACTTTTCCCTGCCGATCGTGCCGACCGTCCTCGGCCGTGATCCGCGCCTGCAGTTCCTGCACGTCGAGGACGTACAGGAGATCCTCGTACGGTCGGTGGTCGAGGACCATCAGGGCACGTTCAACGTGGCCGGCGCCGGGGTGCTGACCCTGTCGCAGGCCGTGCGCCGGGCCGGGCGGCTGTCGATACCCGTGGCCGAGCCCGGCATGTCGGCGTTCGCCACGCTGGCGCGGTCCCTCGGCCTCGGCGACTTCTCCCTGGACCAGCTCGACCTTTTCGTGCACGGGCGGGTGGTGGACACCAGCCGGCTCATCGCCGAGTACGGGTACACGCCCCGCACGACGTCGGCCGCGTTCGCCGACATGATCGCCAGCCGTCGGCTGCGTGAGCGTGGGCCCGTACGGCCCGGCGCCGTGGCCGGCGCGGAACAGGCCCTGTTGGGCGG
>JAEZGP010000550.1 GCA_023437285.1 Actinomycetes bacterium
GCGAACGGCCCGATCTGCACCCAGAACCAGTCGTTGTCGCCGTAGAGGATCCGATCATCCCGGTAGAAGTTCGGCAGCTGCCCGCCAGCCGACGCGTTGTGCCCCTCGAGGACCGCACGTACCGAGAAGTCCGCGGCAAAACCGCGCAATCGACGGGCGCCAGCGCCATCAAGCGTGCTGGCGAAGGGGTACTCGTCGCAGTCTTCGTCGAGAAGCGGCCGCTCCTCCGGCGGGAGGCCGGTCTGCTCGTAGGGCCAGGTTCCGTTGCACGCCCGGTCCCTGGGCGGCGTACACGCTTTTGGGTACGAGGTTGGCCAACCTCCACCATGAGATGCGAGCGGCGCCCTTGTCCCGTAGCCACCGGGCGATGTTGACGGTCCAGCCGGGCGGCGTGAGAGCAGCCGCGTTTTGCGGCTGGGTCGGTACGCCCACCGCACGTGCGCGTTGACGAGCCCTTGGTGCAGTACGTCGCCGGTCTCCGCATCTGGGTCGGTATGGTTGGTGGCGACCGCGTCGGCGTGCAGCGCGGCGATCTTCTCGGCCGTCAGGGTCTTGTTGTTGATGATGTTGCGGGCGGCCAGGGTCAGCATCATCGGTCGGGCCAGGTGCTCGCACAACGTCGGGTCGGCGACGAGACGGTCACGAAGGTCGGTGATCTCGGCGGCGACGGGCGCGTGCGCGGTGGCCACCGCGTCGAGGAACGCCTTGATGGCGGTGAGGTCGGGGGTCTCGAGCCGGTAGGTGCGCACGCCGGTGGGGCCGCCGAGGGCGTCCTCGATGGCGAACCGGGGGTCGCCGTGCGGGTCGGGCGGAGTGGGGCCGCTGAAGATGATGACCGGTTCGTCGCCGTGGAGGAACTCCTCGATCGCCCGGGTCGCTGCGGCGTGGTGGCCCTGGGGGATCTGGTCGAAGTCGTCGAGGATGAGCAGATACGGTCCGCGTGCGAACAACGCGCCGGCCCGGCCGCGCTTGTTCGACTCGTCAACGCGGCCCACCTTCATCGGGTAGACGGTGGCCAGTTCCACGTCGAGCAATTCCTGCAGCGAACGCAGGGTGTGTTCCTTGGGGATCCAGTTGGCCAGGGAAACCACCAGGGGGATGAACGCGGGGCGCAACTCCTCACGTTCGGCCGGTGGCATGGACATGCCGGCGGCGACCGGCACCGGGGCGGCGGCGTCGGGTCCGGCCGCCCATTGGCGGGTCAGTCCCACGGCGAGCAGGAGGACGAGGGCCGTTTTTCCGGAACCGGCACCGCCGTAGATGACGAGCCGGTTGTTGCCCCGGCTTCGTATCGAGGCGGCCCACTGCTCGATCAGGGTGGGCCTGAAGTTGGTCATGTGCGCGCCGATGCTGCCCACAGACGCCGGAGTAGCGCCGGTCGGCTGCCCGGTCAACGCAATGACCGCGTCCCCGAGCAGGCCCTGCCCGTGGGCCTCCTCCTTTTTACTAGCGCGATCTCGGCGCAGATCGCAGCGTCGGTGACATGTGTGGTGACGTGTTGGGCCAACCTGCTGATCACGGCCGCTGCCGTAGTGGACACGGCGACCAGGGCGGGAACGACGCTGCCGATCACGTCGGCGTCCGAGAAGTTCGTGATGAGACCATGCACGACCGCCGCGCCGGCGCCGAGCAGGCCGCCGACCGCTGCGAAGTCGAGGATGACAAGGCCCCGGCGGCTCTTTGCCCAGATGGACATCTTGAACAGGGCGGGGGGCGCGCCCATCGTGGCCTCCGGCACGGTCGGGCTCTCAACAGGGGGTGCGGTGGTGCCGCCGGAACAACGACGTGCCGGCCAATGGTGCGGCGCGGAGCCTGGAGACGGCCCGTCTCCTATGGTTGGTCTCGGTCGACCCGATGTGCAGGGTGCGCCATCGGTCGCCGGGAGGACTGCCAGAAGGAATGCATAGTGCGCATCACAACGCCTTGGGGCGCTCTCGGAGCCATTGCAGCACCGCCAGTACTCGCCGGTTGTCGTCGCCGTGCTGATCTAGCCCAAGCTTCGTGAAGATTGCCTTGATGTGCCGCTCGACCACTGCCCGACCGAGGAAGAGTGACTTCTCGATGCCAGCGTTAGAGCGTCCGAGGGCCATCTGGTAAAGCACTTTGTGCTCCTGTTCAGTCAGCTGGTCCAGTGAGCTCGGGCCGGGTCGATCGATGAGCGGCCGTACGATGCCGTGGTCGACCGCAGTGCCACCGGCGGCAACCCGCTGGAGGGCATCCAGCAGCTCGTCTGCGTTGCTGACCCGCTGCTTGAGCAGATAGCCGACGCCCCGATCGCTGATCTTGAGAAGCCGTTCCGCATACGCCGGCTCGGCATAGGCGGAGAACATCAGGATCCCAATGTCCGGATGGGTCGCCCTGAGTCGGGCGGCGGTGTAGAGACCCTCGCCGATCGGGGAGTCCGTGAGCCGGATATCGACGATCACGGCGTCGGGGACATCATCTTTGAGCGCGCGGAGTAGGTCCCGCTCGTCCGATGTCTCGTACATCACCTCGACACCCATCTCGCGCAGCAGTGCGGCGAGGGCCTGTCGGAACACCACCTCGTTGTCGATCAGTGCTACGCGCATGGGATGACCGCCATGATCGTGGTGCCGTGGCCGGGTCGACTCAGCACGCTGGTGTGGCCGCGTAATGCGTCGACGCGGTCATGGATGCCTAGCAGGCCGGACCCGCCGTGCGAGTCCGCGCCGCCTTGGCCGTCGTCGGAGATCCGCGTCCTGACCCATTCGCCGTCAACGGAGACCGAAATATCTACAACGTTTGCTCTGGCGTGTTTGACGACGTTGGTGAGCGCCTCACACACCACGAAGTACACCGTGGACTCGACGGACTCAGAAAGTCGGGTCGTTGTGACGTCGAGTACTGCCGCGACGCTGAGTCGGCTGGCGACGCCTTCGATCGCGGACTTCAGGCCGAACTCGGCTAACACCGGCGAGTGCAGGCCCTGCGCCAGTACCCGCAGCTCCGTCTGCGCTAGGTCGAGTTCGCTGCTGGCCGCAGCGATCGCCTCACTCGCGTCGCGCCCCTGCCTGCTACGGTACTGCGCGATGCTCAGCCGGCTCGCGACCCTGAGCAGGAGCTGCTGGGCGCCGTCGTGAAGGTTGCGCTCGATGCGGCGGCGCTCGGCCAGGCCTGCCTCGGCGATCCGGCGACGGGACTTCTGAAGTTCGACTAACTGGGCAGCGAGACTGTCCTTGAGCAGGCCATTCTCCAGCAAGAGGCCGCCGGCGACAGCGGCGCTGCGTACCAGGTCTGCACGGCGGCGCAGGGAGTGGTCCATCAGCAGCATGGCGACGGGACGTCCGTCATCGCCAGGCATCGGCACCCGCCAGCCGCTCGCCTCGTCGTCTGTGAGTTGGTGACCATCGCAGGTGACGTAATGCAGCGGGCCTTCGTCCCGCATGGCCAGTACCAACGTGGGGTCGCCCAGCACATCGCGGAGCGCCTGCTGGACCTCGGTCAGCGTCGAGCAGCCGGCGAGAACGAGGACGAGGTCGGCGACGGACGACCGGGCGAGACGCCGTTGCGTCAGGCTGACTAGGAACGCCAGAGGCGCGATCAGCGCGGCAATCGCGGTGATCGTCCGAAGGGCATCCGTGAGGTGCGCGTTGAACCTACCCAATTGCGCGATGAGGTAGACGCCCCCGATGATCCCGATCGCCATGGCGGCGAGCGTCGCCGGTAACGTGTCCGCCCGCTCCGCCCCGCGCGTCCGCCGAATCTTGAATACGAGAAGGAGGGGCAGCGCCAGTGCGAACACGATCGTGCCCACCTTGAAGACGGCGGCCGAGATCCGGAACAGCTGCTCGTTGGCGGCGACCGTTGGCCACCACGCCTGTGGGCTCCAGCCGGACCACTCCGGCTCGGAGACCGTCGCGATGAACAACTTCAGGCCGACGATCCAGATCGCGAATCCGATGAAGTACACCCGTTCATGTCGATAACCCAGCGAAGGTTCGGGATATCGGAGAAGGGCCAGACCACCGATAGCAAACCACCAGTAGCCGATCACGAACGAGACCAACGGTGCCGGCCCCACCTCCCAGGTTTCGGGCCAGATCCACCACCACGACGCCTCGTAGCAGAACGCCGCGATGATCATGTACCAACCGGTGCGTCCCGTGTGGCTGTCAGCCAGAAGAAACGCTCCGCTGGCCGCGAATGAACTGACGACTAACACGTAGATCACGCCAAGCGGAAACTCGTCAACCCATTTCGGCCACCAGCTGAGCACAGCAGACGCCGCAGCGCCACAAGACGCCACGGCGAGCACTCGCAACAGTGGCCGGGGCCCTCGCCGTGGCCGCATCGGAACGATGAGCTGCGCGCCAGCCGATGAATTGGTCATGAATACAGCACATCAGCAGGAGCGGCCTACGTGAACCCCCGCACCATTGATCGACAATTATGAGGGTTTTCCCACCGACCCGCGGATCTACCGTTTGGACCAACGAAACGGCACCGGCCGATTCGAGGCAACCAACTCACCATCAGCTCATCAGGCAATTGGGTCACCGGTGTGACGACGGCACGCGCCGTCGGCGGTGGCGTCAACGTGTCCGCCGGCGTCTGCGACGTCGGCGTCAGAGTTCGAGCCACATTAAGGAGCAGCATGAGACTTCGACGGACCATCAGCGCGGTCGTGCTGGCGACGGTCGGGGCGACGGCGACCGTCGTCGCGGCCGGACCAGCGCATGCCGGTTCAGGCGGTCGTTTCACATTCCTTCGTGACGACAGCACGTACTGGAGCGTTACGTTCGCCGGCGCCGGCGCCGGCGAACAGCCTTTCGTCATCGATACCGATGGCGATCGAAAGCAGGAGCTGGCGGTCTACTACAACGGACGTTTCACTATCCGCCGGGATGACGGCTCCTACTGGGGCATCACGATCCCTGGCGGTGGGTACGGCGAGATTCCCATCGCCATCGACACGAATGGCGACGGCCGTCAGGAACTGGGCGTTTACTACCACGGGCGGTTCACATTTATGAGAGCAGACGGTTCGCTGTGGGGCGTCACCTTCCCAGGCGGCGGTCGCGAAGAGATGCCGCTTGCGGTCGACACGAATGGCGACGGGATCCAGGAACTCGCTCTCTACCGAGCGGGACAGTTCACATTCCTTCGCCCGGACGGCTCCACTTGGGGCGTCTACTTTGCCGGCGCCAATGCCAACGATCTGCCGTTCGTGATCGACACCAACGGCGACCGCAAACAGGAGCTCGCGGTCTACCGCGACAGCCGGTATACCATCCGCCGGGACGACGGCACCTATTGGGGATTCAACTTTGTCGGTGCCGGCCTGGACGAGTTCCCATTGGCCGTCGACACCAATGGTGACGGTCGGCAGGAGTTCACGGCCTACAACCATGTGACCACGCAGTCCCTGGCGAAGCAGATCTTGGCTAATCCGGCCATTGACAAGACCCAACGCGCCGTCCGAGAGGATCTGGAACAGACCGCAGACGGTCAGCCTGCCCACGCCGGCTACCGCATGAGCTCGGTCATCCTGCGAGTGATCGTTCGCCTCTCCCATGGTCATACCGTGAGGATCTCCTCACTGACCGGCAACGGGACCGGGCACTCGTCGGGGAGCCGCCACTACAAGGGTGCCGCCGTCGACTTTGACCGGGTCGACGGCGCGTCCCTGACCGGACGCAACCCGGAATCGGTCACCGCGATCAATACCGTGAAGAACGACCTCGTGAGTGAGTCGCGGTTCGGCCAGGCGGAGTGTGGCGCGACACCACCGCTCCCACCGGGCGTGACGACCTTCTACGGCGACACGTGCAACCACCTTCACGTGGACGTGCCAGAGAACACCAATTAAGGAGGCTGCCTGAACTTAGGTCCGTACCTCGCCTGTGTTGAGGCGGATGCTCACGTGAAGACCTCGCCGGGGTTTGGATTCGGTTCCACACAGAGTCCAGACCACGACGAGGTCTTCGCCAGTATATGTGGGTTGACGGATTGGATCGCGTAGATCTCCCGCAACGAATGCTTCAGAACCAGTCATGATTAGTGCCGGTCGAGCAACGCGACTTCACAGCTGAGCCACAAACTCGTCCATGGCCATCGTCGTACGTCGGAGAATGTATCCATTCACGCCTGTGGTAGGTCGTGATGTCGGGTTCGGGGTGTGCACGCCGGATTCCTGACGGCCGTGCCGCCGGCTGTGTGATCGATAGTCTTGCCTGGTGTCCATTCCCGACAGTGCCAGCCGTGAGGAGTTGTCAATCCCCTCGAAGCGTGGAGGGCTCCGTTATGCGGCCCGGGCCTCCGGTGGCCGTGCCGTTGATCGTTCGTAGTCGATAGGTGAGCGGCCGTCGCAGACGGAGTGCCGGCGGCGGTGATTGTAGAAGTCGGTGATCCACGTGGCGATCTTCAGCCGGGCTTCGGCACGGGTGCGGAACTGGCGGCGGTGGACGTACTCGACCTTGATGGTGGAGAAGGTGGCCTCGGCGACGGCGTTGTCGAAGCAGGAGCCGACCCGGCCCATCGACTGACGCACCTGCCAGCGGGCGCACGCGGCGGCGAAGGCAGCCGAGGTGTACTCCCCGGATTCAACCGGTCGTCGCAACACCGCTGCCCGGGTTGCCGTCGCCCCGCTCGTTCCAGTGCTCGACGAGGTACCGCATCAGCGTCGGCGAGACAGGCTGCCACCGGCTCGTGCAGCCCTTCTCTCGCAGTAGGACCAGGCACTGGGTCTGGTCGAGATCGCAGCGACGAATCTGCAGCGCGCCGCCGCGCTGGCACGCGGTCTCGGTGTGCAATCGCAACAGCAAGCTGTCCAGCGCCGGATCGTTGCCGGTAGTCGAGGCGACCTGGTTCAGCTCCGCAAGCCGGTTGTCGGGCAATGCGTGGCGGACGCTCGGATTGCGTCGCGGCTTGGTCAGCTTGGCCGCCGGAGTCTCGACGTCGCTGAGGATCCCGTTGTCAACCGCGTGCCGGTAGAGGCAGCGCGCCGCCGCGACGAAGCTCTCCTCGGCCCCGTTGCCTCCGCGCCCGTTGTGGCGGATGACCCGGTTGGCCCGCACCTAACGCGCCAACCGCGACAGGTCGAGCTGGCTGGGCTCGTTGATGTGCCGGTCACCCCACTCGCGTACCAACGTGTTCCAGTACGAGCTGTACGCCCGCTTGGTGCCAGCCGTGACCGCCTCCGTCAGCAGGGGCACGAACTCGGCGAACGTCGGGACAGCAGGCCGGTTGGCCGCGCTTCCCGCGACAGGGTCATCCAGGGTCAGGCCGAGCTTGGACAACAAGACGAGCGCGGCGTCGATCT
>JAEZGP010000593.1 GCA_023437285.1 Actinomycetes bacterium
CGTCAGCGGAGGACGCCAGGTCCGTCTCAGCCAACGAGGCCGGCCCGGAGTAGCTCGATGTCGGCCGCGTGGCCGGCCGCGGGCGTCTCGGCCCCCGCCGGAGCGCCGGCCGCCCGGACGCCCGCGATGATCCGCTCGGGGTCGATGTGCCCCGTGCCGATGTTGTCGTGCCGGTCGGCTCCGGAGTCGAACGTGTCGCGGGAGTCGTTGGCGTGGATCAGGTCGATGCGTCCGGTGATCGCCTTGACCCGGTCGACGATGCCGAGCAGCTCCTCGCCGCCCGCGAAGGCGTGGCAGGTGTCCAGGCAGAAACCGGCACCGTACCCGCCGATGACGTCCCAGAGGCGGGCCAGCGCGTCGAAGCGGCGCGCGCACGCGTTGTCGCCGCCCGCGGTGTTCTCCACCAGGATGGGGAGGGGGAAACCGCCCTCCTTCGCGGCGTACTCGAAGGTCTTTTTCCAGTTCTCGAAGCCGGTGGCCACGTCGTTGCCCTTGTCGACGTGCCCCCCGTGCACGATGAGGCCCTTCGCGCCGAGGGCGGCCGCGGCCCGGGCGTGCGAGAGCAGCAGCTTGCGGCTGGGGATGCGGATGCGGTTGTTCAGCGTCGCGACGTTGATCCGGTAGGGGGCGTGGATGAAGATCTCCACGTCGGCCGCCCTGAGCGCGTCCGCGTCCGGGCGGGGTTGCGGGTCTGCCCAGGCCTGCGGGTCGGTCAGGAAGAACTGGACGACGTCGGCTCCGCGGGCGGCCGCCTCGGTGAGCGGGTCGGCGGGGTCGACGTGGGCACCGATACGCATACCGGGCAGCCTACGGGCCGGGTCCGACTCGCCGCAGCACGGCGCCGGCCGGTACGTCAGGGCGGCGCGGCCGGTACGGACCGGCGGATCAGGTCGCCCGATGGCGCCACGCAGATCGAGCAAGCGTGACATTGCAGATAATTCGGGCTAGCATGGGTCTCACAAAACGGTACATATACCCCGAGACACAGTCTCCGCGGGGCGTCGTTGTCCTACCTCGTCGGTGTGGTCGTTCCTCCCCAGGTCCCACCCAAAGAATGCGGACGGCGCGCCCCGCGGTCCTTTCTGTCCGCGGCGCGGGGCGGCGGTCTTTCCGGGGTCCTGCTCGAAACAGCGATCTTGCGCAAGGTTCGATCCGACGGCGGACGGCCACCTTTGGCGACCGGATTCGGTTGCGGGGCCGCCGGGCTGTATCGTGATGGGCTGGTTGTGCCTGGTATCAGGGCAACCAGCCGCGCTGGTCGGTCGCGACCCGCGCGGCGACGCCAGACCTCCTGCCACGGAGAGCCCGTGGCCGCCTAGCCCATAGGAGGTGAGAAAGTCTTGCGTCATTACGAGATCATGGTCATCCTCGACGGCGCTCTTGAGGAGCGCACTGTCACGCCGTCGCTGGACACGTACCTGAGCAATGTCATCCGTTCGTCGGGTGGCTCGGTGGAGAAGCTCGACGTCTGGGGGCGCCGCCGCCTTTCGTACGAGATCAACAAGAAGACCGAGGGCATCTACGCGGTGATCGACCTGCAGGCCACGCCTGAGGCGGTCGCCGAGCTCGACCGTCAGCTGCGGCTGAACGAGTCGGTCCTGCGCACCAAGGTCATCCGCCCGGAAACGCGCTGAGCGCAGCCGGGTATCCCGAACCGTCGCACCTATATGGCAGCGTGAGCCGCGACAAACAATCGTGGCGTAAAGCTCTGGAGTGACCATGGCAGGAGAGACCGTCATCACGGTGGTCGGCAACCTTACCGACGACCCTGAACTGCGCTTCACCCCGTCGGGGGCGGCCGTTGCGAAGTTCCGCATCGCGTCGACCCCGCGCACCCTCGACCGGCAGACCAACGAGTGGAAGGACGGCGAGCCGCTGTTCCTCGCCTGCTCGGTGTGGCGGCAGGCGGCCGAGAACGTCGCCGAGTCGCTGCAGCGCGGCGCTCGGGTCATCGTGACCGGCCGGCTGCGCCAGCGGTCGTACGAGACGCGCGAGGGTGAGAAGCGCACCGTTATCGAGCTTGAGGTGGACGAGATCGGCCCGTCGCTGCGGTACGCCACGGCGAAGGTGCAGAAGGCGTCCCGTGGTTCGGGCGGTGGCGGCGGCTTCGGCGCCAGCGGCGGCGGTGGCGGTGGCGGCAGCCGCGGGGCGTCGGTTGACGACCCGTGGGCCAGCTCCGCGCCGGCCGGCGGTTCGGGCTCCTCCTTCGACGACGAGCCCCCGTTCTAGGTAGCCCTGGAACAGAAGATTCACGGAGTACGACATGCCTAAGCCTGCGGCTCTCCGCAAGCCCAAGAAGAAGGTGAACCCGCTCGACAAGGACGGGATCACCTACATCGACTACAAGGACACCGCGCTGCTGCGCAAGTTCATCTCCGACCGCGGCAAGATCCGCGCTCGGCGGGTGACCGGCGTCAGCTCGCAGCAGCAGCGTCAGATCGCGCGCGCCGTCAAGAACGCGCGCGAGATGGCCCTGCTGCCCTACACCACGACGTCCCGCTGAGAGGAGGCCCGACTATGAAGATCATCCTTACTCAGGAGGTTACGGGCCTCGGTGCTCCCGGCGACATCGTCGAGGTGAAGGACGGCTACGGCCGCAACTACCTGCTGCCGCAGGGGTTCGCGATCGCCTGGACCAAGGGCGCCGAGAAGCAGGTCAGCTCGATCAAGCGGGCCCGCGACGCCCGGCAGATCCGCGACCTGGGCCAGGCGAACGAGGTCAAGGCGCAGCTTGAGGGCCTCGCCGTCAAGCTGCAGGCGCGCGCCGGCACCGGCGGCCGCCTGTTCGGCTCGATCACGCCCGGCGACGTGCAGCAGGCGGTTCGCACCGCCGGCGGCCCGGAGCTGGACAAGCGTCGCATCGAGCTGCCCGGCCACATCAAGTCGGTGGGCGCCTACCAGGTGCAGGTCCGCCTGCACCCCGAGGTGACCGCCAACTTCGCGCTCAACGTGGTCGCCGCCAAGTAGCGATTGACACAAGTAACAGGGCCGGCACGGTGTGCCGGCCCTGCTACTTTTCGCTGATCAGTATTTTTCGCTGATCAGCCGCTCGAGCCCGTCGAGGATGCGGTCCAGGCCGAACGTCAGCGCGTGCTGCGGGTCGGCCACCCCGTCGTAGAACTCGCTGGACGCCTGCCCGACCCGCGCCGCGACCGGCAGGTTCATCCCCCGGCTGAACGTCTCCAGCAGCGGCGCCTGCGTCTGCCACCACTCCGCGTCGCTGCTGTCCTGCCGCGCCTGGTTCAGGCTCGCCGCCAGCCGCGCCTGGCCGTCGACGTGGCTGAGCACGAGGGTCAGGGCCGAGTCCATCTCGACGTCGCTGAGCCCGATGCCGTCGAGGGGCCGCAGCTCCGCCTCGTACTTGAGGAAGGCGTTGGGCCCGAACGCCGGCCGGACGCTCGCCGCGGCGAGCAGCCACGGGTGGCGGCGGTGCACCTCCCAGTTGCGGCGGGCGACGAACTCCAGCCCGCCGCGCCAGCCGCCCGGTTGCCGGGCCGGCTCCTCCACGTCGGCGTACAGCTCGCCGTACGCGGTGTCGACCATCAGGTCGATCAGTTCGGTGCGCCCCGGCACGTGCGTGTAGAGCGACATCGTGCCGACGCCCAGCTCGTCGGCCAGCTTGCGCATGGAGACCGCGTCGAGACCGTGCGCGTCCGCGACCCCCATGGCCGCCTTGACGATCCCGCGCACCGACAGGCCGGAGCGTCCGGCCTTCGTCTGCTGCCCCCAGAGCAGGGCCAGGGTGCGCGCGCTGTCGCTCATAAGCGCTAGCCTAACAGTAGGCGTACGGTGTACGGTACAGCGCACGGTTCAGCTCAGGGAAGGTGGATCATGACTAAGACAGCCGTCTCGGCACGGCAGGTACGCAAGACCTATCGCGGCGCGGACGCCCCGGCGCTCGACGGGTTCGACCTCGACATCCCGGCCGGTGCCGTCTGCGGGCTGCTCGGACCCAACGGCGCCGGCAAGACCACGGCCATCCGGATCCTCGCCACCCTGCTGCGCCTCGACGCCGGGCAGGCCACCGTCGCCGGCCACGACGTGCACACCGAGCCGGCGCAGGTACGCCGGCGCATCGGGCTGGTCGGGCAGTACGCGGCGGTCGACGAGGTCCTCAGCGGCCACCAGAACCTCGTCCTCTTCGGCCGGCTCAACCACCTCGGCGCCGCCGAGGCCCGCAAGCGCGCCGACGAGCTGCTCGAACGCTTCGCGCTCGCCGACACCGGCGCCAAGCCCGTTTCGAAGTACTCCGGCGGCATGCGCCGGCGGCTCGACCTGGCCGCCAGTCTCATCGTGGCGCCCGAGGTGCTGTTCGTGGACGAGCCGACCACCGGGCTTGACCCGCAGGCGCGCCAGGAGGTCTGGGCCAGCCTGCGGGAGCTGTCGGCGGCGGGCACGACGATCCTGCTCACCACGCAGTACCTGGACGAGGCCGACCAGCTCGCCGACCGCATCGCCATGCTGTGGCACGGCCGGGTGGTCAGCGAGGGTACGCCCGACGAACTCAAGGCGTCCGTCGGCGGCGACTGGATCGACGTCGTTTTCGACCGGCCCGACGACGTCGCCACGGCGCTGCCGCTGCTGCGCGAACACGCTGACGGCGAGCTGAGGACCGAACTGACCAAGGTCAGCATTCCGGTCGAGCAGCGCACCAGGGCGCTGATCGCGATCAGTACCGCCCTGTCGGGGGCGGGCATCGAGCCGGCGGAGCTGAACCTGCGCCGGCCCACCCTCGACGAGGTGTTCCTCGCCCAACACGCGAAGCAGGAGGTGGCGGCATGACGACCGAGACCTGGGTGCTCGCCCGACGGGAGCTCACCCACTGGCGGCAGCAGCCCGTGGGCGTACTCATCAACTGGTTCTTCACGGTGCTCATCGCGCTGATGTTCGGCGGGTTGTTCGGCGGCGCGATCGGGGAGAACTACTTCGACTACCTCATGCCGGGCATGTTCGCGCTCGCCATGTTCTTCGGCGTCGAGTCGACGATGACGGCCGTGTCGCAGGACTCGGCGAAGGGCGTGACGGACCGGTTGCGCTCCCTGCCGATCAACTCGGCATCGGTGGTCCTCGGCCGCTGCCTCGCCGACATGATGAACTCGATCGTCGGCCTGGCCATCCTCGTCGCCGCGGCGGCGGCGCTCGGCTGGCGCTGGCACCACGGGATCGCCGCCGCCCTGGCCGCGTTCGGGCTGCTCCTGCTGCTGCGCTTCGCGCTGCTGTGGCTCGGCATCCTGCTCGGGCTGACCCTCAAGGGCAGCGAGTCCGTGGCGATCGTGCAGATCCTCGTCTGGCCGGTCGCCTTCCTGTCGGGGCTGTTCGTCGACCCGGCGACGATGCCGGCGTGGCTGGGGGCGATCGCCGAGTGGAACCCGCTGTCGGCGACCGCCTCGGCCGTCCGCGAACTGTTCGGCAACCCCGGCACCCCGATCGGGGAGCACTCGCTGCTGCTGGCCATCGTCTGGCCGGTCGTGCTCACCGCGATCTTCCTGCCGCTGTCGGTGCGCAGGTACCGCAACCTCGCGAACTGACGATCAGCTGCCGGTCACCAGGGAGTGGATGACGGTGACGATGCCCGAACCCATGACGGAGGCCGCGAAACTGACCGTCAGGTTGCGCCACTCGTGGGCCACCCACCGCAGGCCGAGCGCCACCAGCAGGGACAACAGCGCGGCCGAGAGCAGCCAGAGCAGGTTCTCGCCGAGTTGGTGCAGCACGAACGTGCGGCGGTTGGCCTCCAGCGTCAGCGCCCACGCCAGGTACAGCAGCAGCGGCACGCCGTACCAGGCGCCCGTGAAGATGGCGGCCCGCCGGTAGTCCAGCGGCTCGGCCGCCGGGGCGTCCGGGGAGTTGATCCGCCGCATCGGGAACGACCCCCGATACACCGGGGTCGCCGACACCGGTCGCAGCCCGGTCGGGTAGCCGTCGCCGGCGCGCGGCGGCTGCGCGTTGACCCTCGGCGAGCCGCCCCGGTCCGGTCGCGGACGGCCATAGGTCCTGGCCCACCG
>JAEZGP010000473.1 GCA_023437285.1 Actinomycetes bacterium
AGGCACCCTCCGAGTCGGTGTCGGTCGCAGCGGACTGCGAACGACGGTCCTTCACCGAGTGAATCTTGTCCGTGACGGTGGTCTTGCCCTGGTCGTACAGCTTGGTGGCCTGCGCCTGAACGACGCCCGCCGCCTCCTGCACCGTGGGGCTCTCCCAAACCTGACGGCCCCGCGCCACGATCTGCTCGTAGCGCTGCCGACCGGCCTTGGAGCCCAGCACGTAACCCACTGCCAAGCCGCCGATGAACAGAAGCTTGCCGCGCATGTCCCTCTCCTCTCAGCCGTACTGCCCGGTGTCTCCATCCTGCCCGCCACGACGACGTTTCATGCGCCATCCTGCCTGTTGCGTCCCTGATCTGTCCTGGCCGGCGCGGATGTCGGGGTATCCGGCGGTCTGCGGGATACCCCCTGGCGCAAACCTCCCCCTCGTTGTGTACTCTTGTCGAGGCCTCAGGCACGGTCCCCCGTAGCTCAATTGGCAGAGCAGCCGGCTGTTAACCGGCAGGTTTTTGGTTCGAGTCCAAACGGGGGAGCTCCACTCAACGATCATGGACGGGATCCCGACGATCCCGTCCATTACTCGTTTGTCCCCCGTAGGTAAGCTGTCCGCGCCGGGGCGGTAGCTCAGCCGGTTAGAGCAGGGGACTCATAATCCCTGGGTCGCGGGTTCGAGTCCCGCCCGCCCCACCGAACGGATACCCAAATGAGGGTCCACGACTCACGAAATTGCAGGCCACGGCTTGGGCTGAGCAGCCGGCGCCGCTCGGAGTGGCAGGGGTGGCGAGTTGGGCCTGGTCTGCAGCGGGTATCTGGCGTGGACCGAGCTGTCTGATCACACCTTGAGGACGTCCACGTCGTACAGCGCCATCGACGCGTCGCGGGAGGCAAGGGTCAGTCCTTCGGTGATCGCCTGCGCCACCAGCATGCGGTCGAAGGGATCGCGGTGATGCGGTGGCAGGCGGCCGGCGGCGATGGCGTGGGCGTGGGTCACCGGGAGTTCTCGGAAGCCCATGTCTCTTACCCGCTCGGCGAGGTCAGGAGGTCCGGCGAGTTTTCCCGTACTTTGTTTGATGGTGATCTCCCAGAGGGTAACCGGGGAGAGGAAGATGTCCGGCTCATGGCGTAGTTGGTCGAGTAACGCGGTGCCGAGGGTCGGGTCACCGGTGATGGCCCAGAGCGCGACGTGAGTGTCCAGCAGCAGGTTCATGCGCCGATGCCGAAGTCGTCGGCGATTTCGGCGTTGGTCTGTGGTGAGTCCCAGTCACCAGAGAGGTCCAATTGGCCGGCGAGGGAGCCGATTGCGGTGCGGTTGGCCCGCCGGACCAGCGGTACGACCTTCGCCACCGGGGTGCCCGCCCGGTCGATGATGATCTCCTCGCCGCGTTCCACCCGTTCGATGATGCGCGACAGGTGGGTCTTGGCCTCATGCATGTTGTAGTGCGACGCCTCAGCCGACATGGCGCAACTCCTCACTTAGCTAAGGGGTTAGTCTAGCCTGCCTGGCCGCATGCGTCAGCGGTCTTGACTGCTCAGAGCCTGGGGTCGACAGAGAGCATCGGAGCCAGTGCTGACATCGCGACCCGCCTGACGCGTTTGCGTTCTGACATCATCGTCGTCGATGACTACGACACGGCGGCAGATGCTGAGTGGGTTGGCGGATCGGATTCTCGGGCTGCGGCTGGATCATCCGACCCGCGTGGGGATCGACGGCCACTCCGCGGCCGGTAAAACGACCTTGGCTGACGATCTGGCCACCGTTCTTCGTGAGAGGTCGACCCGCCCCGTGGTCCGGGTCCTGATCGACCACTTCAAGCGGCATGTTGACCTGCGTACGCGGTATCCGGCCGGCTCGCCGGAGAGCTACTACTTCGAGATGTTCGACGTCGACGCGATCCGCGACGTGCTGCTGGCGCCGCTCGGTCCGGGCGGCAACCGCCGCTACCGCACGCAGATCATGGACTTCAGCGGTCGTACGCCCATCGACTCCGGTGTTCACGTGGCCCCGGACGACGCGATCCTCGTGGCGGACGGTGTGTTTATCCAGAAGCCGGACCTGTCGCGGCACTGGGATCTGCGCGTCTACCTTCACATCGAGCTGGCGGACGTGCTGCGCCGCGGCACGATCCGCGACCAGGTCTGGCACGACTCGGCGGAGGCGGCGGCGCAACGGTACCGCTCGTACTACATCCCCGGCGAGGAGCTTTACCTGGCCGAGATTCGTCCGGCCGAACGAGCCGACATCCTCATCGACAACAGCGACTTCGAGGCCCCCCGCATCATGCGCGATCAGTGATCGCTGATGGCCGCTTCGATCGCGCGGACGGTCGCTTCCGGGTCGTCGACCTCGATGTAGAGCCGGGTGAAGTCCCCGCTGTCGACGGTGATGACGATGACCTTGTCCGGGTTGGCCACGTCCCAGAACACTCGGTCGCCATCCTGGGAGAACGTCCCGCCGAGGTAGCGGCCGTACCAGTCGGTGCCGATGACCTTCCGTCCCGGCCATTGCGAGACCTTTGAGAAGCCTGGGAATCGGGTGGAGATTCCGGGGTCGACCGTCGCTCCGCGTACGTGGGTCAACGGGATTGTCAGCTCACTTTTGAGGGTCCACAACTTCCGCAGGCCTTCTATGGTGACGACAAGGTCGCTGTCGGTGACCGTGACCTTAGCCAATGTTTCCTCCCTGCGGGTCGGGGTGTTGAGGTGACGGGTCGGGCGTGAGGCCCGCTCGCCTGAGCAGTCGGGAGAAGATGGCGTCGCCGGCGGACCCGGTGTGCTGGTGCAGGCTCGCCAGCACCGTGCGCGTGCAGGCGGCGACCGTCGGGTCGTAGGCGGTTCTTTCGCGGAGAGCGACGACCGTCAAGTCCAGTATCAGATCGCCGTGATGTGGTGTGTGGCCCGCGGCGTGCAGGTACGCGTGACGGAACAGTTCCGCCTTGCTTCCGAAGGCGCCGTAGAGGCTTCCGCGCAGGAGGCCCGTTGCGGACACCAGGTGACTGATCGATGCCCCCTCATAGCCGCGATCAGCGAAGACCTGCGCGGAGACGCGAAGCACATGATCGCGGTCGAACTTCGGGGTGCCTGCCATGCTCGCTAAGCTATCCTTGGTTGACCGGTTGGTCAAACATAGCGAAAGGGGAAGCGGCGGCGGTTTGTGGCGGCGACGTGCTTCGGGGGTCGATTCCGGAGGTCACGGTCGCGACGGGGGCCGCGAGCACAGTCGACCGCCATCGGGCTGGCGAAACCACTCTCGCCGGGCCCTTCGGCGGGCTGGGTTGAACATCGGCGCCGGTTGCGGTGCTCTGCGCCGAACGGGCGTCGCGTCCGTATCGGGCATCGATGTGCTCGCCTGCGGCGGGAGCCAGCAAGGTCATCGACCCCGCTGTATGGGTCTGACCAGCATAAATACTGCGTTTCGGCTCTTGACACGGCGCTGGGGGCTCGCGATATTGGACCGACCAATTTTCAACAGGTCGGACCGGATCAAGGAGTTGCTTGTGTCTGCCGTAGCGGATGTGCGGGACCAGATCCTCGCCCTTCTCGCCGAGACGCATGCCGCGGGCGAGGTGAAGCTGCCCAGCGAGCGGGCGCTGGCCAGCAGGTTCTCCGTCAGCCGTTCGACCGTGCGGGAGGCGCTGCGCGGCCTGGCCGACCAGGGCGGCATCGTCGCCAACCACGGCTCCGCCTGGGTGGTGCAGACGGGCACGAAGCAGCTCGTCCAGGCCCTCGGCCTGCAGTTGCAGTTCGGCGAGCTGACGCACGACCAACTGTTGGAGAGCCGTCTCGTGATCGAGCCGCCGGTGGCGTCGATGGCCGCGCAACGGCGCAGCGTCGAGGATCTGGCCGAACTGCAGCGGCTGTACCTGTTCATGAGCGAGGCGGAGTCCGACGCGGAGTTCCTCCGATACGACATCGCCTTCCACGAGCAGTTGGCCCGGTGCACCGGCAACGGATACTTCGTGCTCGCGGTGACGCCGCTGCTGCTCACGCTGAGCGAGACCCGGCAGGAGAGCCTGGTGGAGCAGCCCCGACGGCCCATGGTGCTCGAGGAGCACCGCGCCATTCTCGAGGCGATCCACGCCCGTGACTCGGCGGCGGCCAGCTCGGCGATGCGCGAGCACATCGGCTCGTTCGCCCGCAGCGTGGGCCTCTCCCTCCCCCTGGACACCGTCGCACCACGCCGGCGCAGCGCCGGCAAGAGCACCACGCGACCGCGCAAGGCGGCGGTCGCCCAGCGTCAACCTAAGGAGAGCGATGGCTGAGCCACGCCCGTTTCTTACCGAACCGGCGATCTGTCTGAGTAGCGCGGGCGGTGTGCAGATCGCCACGCCCCCGCGGCTGAACCTGATCGTGGGAACCCAGCTGATGGCCGTGAAGCTGGTGCTGCCCGCGGGCTTCGACCACCCCTGGCACAACCACCCGGAGCACGAGTCGATGGGCGTCGTGGTGCGGGGGCGGGTGCGCATGCGGATCGGCGACGACGACGACATCGAACTGGGCCCCGGCGACGTCTGGCACCACCCCGTCGGGGTCTACCACTCCACCCACGCGCCGGAAGAGGCGTGGGTGGTCGAAATGCACAGCCCTCTCCGACCGGATCTGGTCGGACTGCAAAACAAGGAGTAGACGCATGGGCATCCAGGTAATACGACAGGCTGACCTGAAGCCTTTCTGGGGCAACACCAACAACGACGTCCCCGGCCACGGCCGTTGGATCATCACGCCGGTCGGCGGCCCAGAGGGCTACCTGCACATGAACCGCAACGACCCCGGCGCGGTCACCACCGAGTCGTGCACCGGCGGGCTCATCGTCCTGCCGTCGGGCGTCTCCTCGCCCGGCGTGCACGTACACAACGACTTCGACGAGATCTACGTCGTGGTCTCCGGTCGTGCCGCGGCGCTCGACGCGGACGGCAACGACCACCACCTCGGCGAGATGGACTGGGTGTGGATTCCGCGCGGCACCTACCACGGGCTGCGCAACACGGGCTTCAACGACGCTCGGGTGCTCTACTTCCAGACCGGCGTCGAGCGGGCGGGCTTCCAGACCGGGCAGGTCGAGGACCTGGGCGGCTCGACCTGGCGGCTGGGCAACTAGTCATGACTCGCACAGTGATTCATGGTGGTGCCGTCTTCGACGGCATCGCCCGTGGCTCGCGTCCGGCGACGGTCGTCCTCGAGGACGGTCTCATCGCCGACGTGCTCGACGACGGGTCCGTCCCGGCCGCGGACGTCACGATCGACGCGTCCGGCGGCACGGTGCTGCCGGGACTGACCAACGCCCACGTGCACCTGTCGTTCATGTACATGACCGGTGACGTCAGCAAGGTGCTCACCCGGGGCGACGCCGACCTCTACGCCCACGCGTTCCGGGTCTCCAAGGTCCTGCTCGCCCAGGGCATCACCCTGGCCCGGGACATGGCCGGACCGCGCGGCATCCACCTGGCCGTCCGCGACATCATCAACGACGGCCGGCTGCTCGGCCCGACGGTCATCGCCTGCGGCAGCCCGCTGGTGGCCTCCGGCCGGCACGCCTGGTCGGTGTGCATGGAGGCGGACGGCCCGGACGAGATGGTCGCCGCGGTGCGCCAGCAGTTCAAGGAAGGCGCCGACTTCATCAAGCTCATGGCGAGCGATGACCCGGTGGTCGCCCCGGACGGCACGCACACCCTGCCCGGCTTCTCGGCCGAGGAGGTCGCCGCCGCCTACGCGGAGGTGCGCCGCCACGGTGCGCTCGCCTGCTGCCACGTGATGGGTGAGGAGGCGATCCGTACCGTCCTCGACAACGGCGCCGACATCATCGACCACGGCCACTACCTGACGGACGAGCTGGCGCGGCGGATGGCCGCCGACGGCGTGTACCTCACGCCGACCATCAGCTCGTACGACGTGCAGACCACGCACCCCAGGTTCGACCGGGGCAAGGTCTGGGCCGACCGGCACACGCCGCTGATCCCGCCGCACAAGACCGCGGTCCGCGCCGCCATCGACGCCGGCGTGAAGATGCTGGTGGGCACGGACACGGTCGGCTGCTTCGCCGAAGAGGTCGCGCTGCTGCGCGAGGCGGGCATGGACGCGCACGACTCGTTGCTGGCCTGCACCAGGTGGCCGGCCGAGGCGTTCCGGATGGCCGACCGGCACGGGACGATCGCGCCGGGCCTGCGGGCCGACATCGCCATCGTCGACGGCGACCCGCTGGCCGACCCCTACGCGCTGGAGCAGGTCCGCCAGGTCATCAAGGGCGGCGAAGTCTACGAGTCGGCGCAGCTCGTCGCGGACGAGCGGCGTCTCAGCAAGAACATCTGGGAGCTCGCGCTCTCGCCCAAGCCGGCCGACGCCGACTGAGTACCTCCGAAAAACGCAATATCCCCCCTCATTTGGAGTTACAGCACATGAGATCACGTATAGGCAAACTGGCCACCGTTCTGGGCGCGGTCACCGTCCTCGCCGTTGCCGGCTGTGGCAGCGACTCCGACTCGGACTCCGGTTCCGGTTCCGCCGCCGATCCCGTCAACATCCGGGTGGGCATCATCAAGGCCTCCGCCTGCGCCCCCACCACCCTCTGGGAGAAGCACCTTCCCGCGGGCTCCAAGGTCACCCCGAGCTACTACACCGCGCCGGCCGACCAGGTCACCGCGCTGCTCGCCGGTAGCATCGACGTGGCCTGCACCGGCCTGACCATCGCGATCGTGGCCAACGCGCAGACTCAGCCGATCCGGGTCATCGCCCAGACCGCCACCAAGGGCACCGGCGTCATCGTCGGCAAGGACAGCGGCATCAACTCCGTCGCCGACCTGCGGGGCAAGACCATCGGGTACGCGCCGAACTCGATCCACGACGTGGTCGCCCGTCAGCTGCTCGTGGGCGCGGGCATGAACCCCGGCACCGACGTGAAGATGGTCAAGGTCGGCCTCGCCGACATGCCGACCGCGCTGTGTGACAAGCAGGTCGACGCCTTCGTCGGTAACGAGCCGAACTCCTCGGTCGCCATCCTCAAGGACTGCGGACGGTCCCTGGTCGCGCCGTACGACACCTCGATCGGCACCATCAACGCCGGCATCCTGACCAGCCAGGACGTCATCGACAAGAAGTCGAACCTGGTCCAGCACGTGGTCTCGGCGCAGGCCAAGGCGATTGACGAGATCGCCGCCAACAAGAGCCTGGTGCCCGGGGTGGCCGAGGGCTGGGGCGCCGACCGCGCCGCGACCGAGAAGTCGCTGGAGAACCTCGAATTCGCCTGGAAGATCGACGACACCTTCGTCAAGAACTACCAGGAGCTGGCCGTTCAGCTCAAGGCGATCGGTCTGGTGACCACGGACGTCGACGTCAAGCCGATCGTCAACGACACGTTCAGCAAGGCAGTCGGCAGTGGCGGCTCTTGATCCGCCCCGCGCTCAGCCGCGCTCCGCGGCGATGCGGTGGGGAATCGGTAGCAACCGGTTCACCCGCATCGCCGTGGGGGCGGTGCTGCCGCTACTGATCCTGGTCGCGTGGCAGTTCTGGGCACCGCACTTCTTCACCTCCTTCCAGCTGCCCAGCCCGGCCAAGGTGGTGGAGGGCGCCAACACCTACATCTTCGGGCCGCGCGACGGCGGGCAGTACTCCGGTACGTTCGTCACGGACCTGTGGGCCAGCCTGCAGCGCGTTGCCGGTGGGTTCCTCGTCGGTGCGCTGATCGGCGTGCCGGTGGGCCTCGCGGTCGGCTTCTCCAAGACGGCCGCGGCGCTCCTGGAGCCCATGATCGGCCTGCTGCGCAGCGTTCCGGGCATCTGCTGGCTGCCGCTGGCGCTGATCTGGTTCGGGTTCGGCACGCCGTCCGCGGTGTTCCTGATCTCGCTCGGCTCGTTCTTCCCGATCGCACTGTCCACCATCCAGGGCGTGCGGTTCATCGAGCCCAACCTGATCAGGGCCGCCCGCACGCTGGGCGCCAGCACGATGCAGGCCGTCCGGACGGTGGCCCTGCCGGCCTCGATCCCGTCCGTACTCAACGGATTGCGGCTCGGTCTGGCGTACTCCTGGATCTACATGATCCTGGGTGAGTTCACCGGCGTGAACGAGGGACTCGGTGCGTCATTGCTGCTGGCCCGGGAGAGCCTGCGACCCGACATCATCATCTCGCTGATGGTCCTCATCGGCCTGCTGGGCGTGCTCAGCGACGCGCCGGTGCAGTGGCTGCTGCGTCGAGTGTTCAGGACGGACGTGCGATGAGCGATCTGGTCCGTTTCGAGGGCGTCAGTAAGGAGTTCACTGACGCCCGGTCCAAGAAGGTCACCCGAGCGTTGGACCGGCTGGACCTCGGCATCGCCGAGTCGCAGTTCGTCTGCGTCGTGGGCCCGAGCGGTTGCGGCAAGTCCACGCTGCTGTCGGCCGCGGCCGGCATCGAGCCGCCGACCACCGGCAAGGTGTGGTTCGACGGCCAGGTCGTGACTGGTCCGCACCACAGTCGCGGCATGGTGTTCCAGGACGGCGCGGTGTTCCCGTGGCTGACCGCCCTGGAGAACGTCTGCTACGGACCCACCGTGCGTGGCGTGGGCAAGAAGGAGGCCACCGCCCGGGGCCGCGACGTGCTCGAGGCGGTGGGCCTGTCGGGATTCGAGAACCACTATCCGCGTCAGCTCTCCGGCGGCATGCGCCAGCGCGTCGCGATCGCCAGGTCACTGGCGAACGAGCCGCGCCTGCTGCTCATGGACGAGCCGTTCGGCGCGCTGGACGCCCAGACCCGGCTCACGCTGCAGGACCTGCTGCTGCGGGTACGGGAGTCCTACCGGGGCACGGTGCTGTTCGTGACCCACGACGTGGACGAGGCGATCCTGCTGGGCGACCGCGTGGTCGTGCTCAGCGCGCGCCCCGGCCGGGTGGTGCTCGACCTCATCGTCGACCTTCCCCGGCCGCGCACCTCCGAGGTGGAGATGGAGGAGACCTTCCTGACCATCAAGCGGCGGGTTCGCGAGGCGCTGCGCGGTGGCGTGGAGGTCAATGCGTGAACGGGTCGCAGAGCAGCGACGGGGCCGCTCGGCAAAGGCGCGGGGCGGGCTTGCTCGGCACGGCGGTACTCACCCCGACGGCCGACCCGGTCGTCGTGGAGTTGCTGGCACGTGACGTCGACGCCGTCATCCTCGACTTTGAACACGGCGCGATCTCCGACGCTGAAGCCGGGATCGCGGTGCTCGTCGCGCACGCGAACGGGGCCCGCGTCGCGATCCGCGTCGCCGTCTCGGAGCCGGCCCGGGCGGCGCGGTTCCTCGACGCCGACGGCGACGGCGTGATCGCGGCGCGGGTCGACGATGCGGACACGGCGAGGGCGTGGGTATCGGCCGTCTCGCCGCCGCCACGAGGCCATCGTGGCGTCAGCGCGAGCCGGGTTACCGGCTACGGCCGGCGGGCCGACGTGCTCGGCCCGCCGTGGGTGTGCGCGCAGATCGAGACCGGTCGCGGCCTTGCCGAACTGGACCGGATCGCCGGCGTGGCCGGCATCGACGCGCTGCTCGTGGGCGAACGGGACCTGAGCTACGACCTCGGTATCCCGGGCGAGCTGGCGCATCCGCAGATCGCGGCGGCTCACGTCGCGGTCGTCGAGGCGGCCCGCAGGCACGGGCTGTCCTACGCCGCGGTCAGCGGCCGGTTGACCGCCGTGGCGGTGCCGGATCTGCAGATCCTGGCGTTCAACACCCTCATAGAAAAAGGCATTCGGGAGGTACGGTCGTGATCGAGACAGCACAGGGTACGGGCGTCGACCAGACGCCGCCGGTTGATCGGTCGGTCCCGCTGCTCGAGGAGATCTCGCGCCGGGTGCTGTGGCTGGCCACCCGCATGGTGGACAGCGCCAACCACGACCGGGACACCGCTGACGGGGTGAAGGTCGGCGGGCACCAGGCGTCGTCGGCGTCGATGGTGTCGGTGCTGACCACGCTCTACTTCGCACACCTCGACGCGGCCGATCGGGTCAGCGTCAAGCCGCACGCCTCACCGGTCTTCCACGCCATCGAGTACCTGCTCGGTCGGCTGGACCGGTCGTACCTGACCAAGCTGCGGGCCCTGGGCGGGCTCCAGTCCTACCCCAGCCGCACCAAGGACCCGGACCAGGTCGACTTCTCCACCGGCTCGGTCGGGCTGGGCGCCGCGGCGCCCCTGTTCGCCGCGGCGGTGCGCCGGTACGTCGACGCCCACTTCGGGGAGCGCCCGCACAGCCGCTTCATCGCCCTGCTCGGCGACGCCGAACTGGACGAGGGCAACGTGTGGGAGGCGGTCGCCGACACCGCCACCGCCGGCCTCGGCAACGTGACCTGGATCGTGGACTTCAACCGGCAGTCGCTGGACCGGATCGTGCCCGGTGTCCGGATCGGACAGTGGGACGGGCTGTTCCAGGCGGCCGGCTGGCACACCATCGAGGTGAAGTACGGGCGCCGGCTGCGCAGCGCGTTCGCCCGGCCCGGCGGCGAGGCACTGCGGTCCTGGCTGGACGCGATGCCGAACGAGCGCTACCAGGCCCTGTTCGGGATGAGCCCGAGCGTGGCCCGGGCACAGTTCTGCGAGGGCGCGCCGGCCGAGGTCGTCGACCTGCTCAGCACGGTGCCGGACGCGGAGCTGATCCCGCTGCTCACCGACCTCGCCGGGCATGACCCGGCGAGCATCCTGGAGGCGCTGCGGGCCGCCGACGCGGTTACCGACCGGCCGACCGTCATCTTCCTGTACACGGTGAAGGGCTGGGGTCTGCCGATCGCGGGCAACCCGCGCAACCACTCCGCCCTGCTCACGACCGAACAGGTCGCCGCGCTGCGGACGGCCAACGGGCTGACCGAGGCCACCGAGTGGGACCGCCTCGACCCGGCGACGCCGG
>JAEZGP010000683.1 GCA_023437285.1 Actinomycetes bacterium
CTCCTGCACTTCAGCCGCACGGGCTCGCTGCCCATGGCGAAGATCGGCCAGCGGCTGCAGGTGCACCCGACCAGCGTCACCAACGCCGTCGACCGCCTGGAGTCCGCCGGCCTGGTCAGGCGTACGCCCCACCCCGCCGACCGGCGCGCCACGCTCGTCGAGATCCTCCCGGCGGGCACGGACCTGGCAGTCGCGGCCACCGAACAGCTCAACGCGCGGGTGTTCGTCGCGCCGGGCCTGTCGCCCGACAACGTCGCGTCGCTGATCGCGGTGCTCGCCGAACTGCGCCACGAGGCCGGCGACTTCTGACCCGGTCGTCGCGACCGCGAGCCTCCCCTCCGCCGGATACGGCTGAGACAAACGGTTGACTAACCGGGCTCCTCGGTGTTTCCTCGTCGCAGGCCATCTGATCATCGCGTTGACGCGCCTGTCCGAGGAGGGGCTCAGTGGAGGCAGCCACGACCTTGTGGGAGATCTTCCGGCGGTCCCTGATCACCAGCGCGGACCGCCCCGCGCTCGCCTTCGGCGACGCGGTATGGACCTACCGCGACCTCGGCCGCGCCGTCGCCGCGGCCGCCGCGCGGCTGACCGCGCTCGGGGTACGCCCGAAGGACCGGGTCATCCTGCTCACCGACAACGTCGTCGCCTTCCCCGTCCACGACCTCGCCGTGATGAGCCTCGGTGCCGTCAAGGTGCCGCTGAACTCCATGGTGTCGGCACCCGAGGTCACCGACATCGCGCGACGGGTGCGGCCGCGGGCCGTGCTGGTCAGCCCTTCGCTGGCCGACCGCGTCACCGGCCTCCCGGCCGGGACCGCTGTGGTCAACGCCGACGAGCCCGCCCCCGATCAGGGCGGTGAGCTGCCCGCGATCGGGGCCGCCGGTCCGGACGACGCGGCCGTCATCTACTTCACCGGCGGGACCACCGGCGCCCCGAAGGGGATCGTGCACACCCAGCGCGGCGTGGTCGCCAATCTCTGGGCACACCTGCTGGAGGCCGACATCCGCCGCGACGAACGGCTGCTGCTGACCACGCCGCTGGCCCACGCCGCCGGCCTGTTCACGCTGTCGGCGCTGCTGCGCGGCGCGTACGCGCGCATCGAGCCGTCCTTCGACGTCGACCGGGTCCTCGACCGCATCGACCAGGACGGCATCACCTGGACCTTCGCCGTACCCACCACCATCTACCGGATGCTGGACGCCGCCGGGGCACGCGACTGGCGGCCCACGACGCTGCGCACGGTGCAGTACGGCGCGGCGCCGATCGCCGCCGACCAGCTCCGCCGCGCCATCGAGGTCTTCGGGCCCGTGCTGCAGCAGTTGTACGCCCAGACGGAGAGCCCGAACTACGCGACCCTGCTGCGCAAGGAGGACCACGTACGGGCGCTGACGGAGCCGGGCCTGCTCGCCTCGTGCGGCCGACCGTCGATCATGTGCGACGTGGCCGTCGTGGACGAGGCCGGCAACCCGCTGCCGCCCGGCGAGACGGGCGAGGTCGCGCTGCGCTCCCCCTACGTCATGGCCGGCTACTGGGAGGACCCTGACGGCGCGGCGAAACGCTTCGTCAACGGTTGGATGCTCACCGGCGACATCGGTTACCAGGACGCGGAGTCCTATCTGTACCTCGTCGACCGACGAAACGACATGATCGTTTCTGGCGGGATGAACGTGTACTCCATCGAGGTGGAACAGGTCCTCGCCCGCCACCCGGGAGTACAGGCCGCGGCCGTCGTGGGCCTGCCGCACGACGACTGGGGCGAGGCCGTGCACGCGTACGTCATACCTCGGGGCGACTTCTCCGACACCGGGCAGTTGCGCGCGTACTGCCGCGACCTGCTGTCGGCCTACAAGCGTCCGAAGGCCTATCACCTGGTGTCGGCGCTGCCGCTGACCCCGTACGGGAAGGTCGACAAGAAGGCGCTGCGCGCGGCGGCCACCACACCGGCGATCACGCCGTGAGGCGGCTCCCGACAGCTGCCGTCCCGCGGCGCGGAGTCGGGGAGACCATCGGCGGTGGGGCCAGCGGCCTGGACGGCAACGCCGCCGCGGCCATCATGCTCCGCGCCCCCGCCTAGCCTCGGCGTCCGCCCACGGGTACGCGTTGACACCGGTGAGGGGGCGCCCTCACGGGTGTCAACCGCTGCGCCGGGTCACCGCAGCTTGCAGTTGATCTCCACAGCGTTGTGCGCCGGGTCCAGCACGTAGATCTGCTGGTAGCCGTTCAAGGCCCAGTTGCCGGGGTCGGCGAAGTACAGCCCCCGTGCGCGCAGCCGCTCGCGTACCACGTCCAGATCGTCCACCTCGATGGCGACGTGTCCGTTGACCAGCGGGTCCATGTGGAAATGGTTATTGACGCAGAAGTTGTGCGACGGCTTGGCGATGTGCAGTTGCTCAACGCCGTTGTCGAACCACGCGACGTTCTGCTCGTCGGTCTCGAAGACGCCCCGGTCGCGCTCCTTGAAGGCCGGCGGCCGCTCCTGCATGCCGAGCACCTCGGTGTAGAACTTGGCCGTTTCCCGAACGTTGTGCGCCGGGACGTTCACGTGGTGCAGCTTCCAGCCCATCAGGCTTCCTTTCGATGAGAGTTGCTTCAGCGCGGCGTTCCGAACGACGCCATCGCTGGCCGGGCGACTGACAGGTCGTCAGCGCAAGAGTTCCCACAGCTCGCGTTCCAGGTCGCGGAATTCCTGGCTCACCACCAGTTGATCCAGGTCCCGTGGTCGCTCGAAGGGGATGTCCACTTCCCGCAGGATCTTGCCGCCGGAGAGCAGGACCAGCCGGTCCGCCAGCAGCAGCGCCTCGGTGAGATCGTGGGTCACCAGGACCACACTGGCGCTGGTGCCCGCCCAGGTCTCGAGGAAGACCTGCTGGGATTCGCGGCGGGTCTGCGCGTCGAGCGCCGAGAACGGTTCGTCCATGAGCAGCAGCTCCGGCTCGCGCACCCACGTACGGGCCAGCGCGACCCGCTGTCGCATGCCCTGCGACAGCTGCCAGGGAAGCCGGTTGACCGCGTGGCCGAGACCGACCCGTTTGAGGATCGCCACGGCCGCGTCGCGGCGCTGAGCGCGGGGCCGGCCGAGGATCTCCAGCCCCAGTTCGACATTCCGGCGCGCGGTACGCCAGGGCATCAGGGCGTCCCGGGCGAACATGAACCCCATGCGGGACCGGGCGTCGCGCGGCGGTCCGCCGAGGATGGACACCTCTCCCTCGTCGGGGTCGAGTAGCCCGGACAGCACATTGAGGATGGTCGTCTTCCCAGAGCCGCTGCGACCAACAAGCACGAGGAACTCGCCGTCGCGGCAGCGCAGCGAGACGTCGTCCAGCGCGGGTTGGTCCGCGGACGCCCCAGCGAACCTGACGGTGATGTGGTCCAGCGAGAAGGCCAACCCGCTGTTGTCCGTGCCGGCCGCCGGGGCGGGCGGGGACGCGGACTCCGAATCGGACATGTTCGTCGGGCCCCCTTGATGCGTATCAATCTTCGCCACGGTCACGGATCCTCCTAGGGGGCCTTCCACCACAGCAGCCGGCGTTCGACGATTCCCGCGATGGTGTTCAAGAGGGTGCCGATGACGATCAGCACCGCGATGACGGCGTAGACGTAGTCGAGCTGGAAGTTGCCCGAGTACTGGGCGACCAACTGCCCTAGGCCCTCGCGGGCGGCGATCATCTCGGATGTCACCACACCGAGCAGGCTGTAGATCAGTCCGAGCCGAAGGCCCGCGAAGATCGAGGGCACGGCCACGGGGAACAACAGCTTGACGAAGACAGCTCGTCGGCTGGCCCCCATGACCTCCATCAGTCGCACCACGTCCGGATCGGCCGCGTGGACGCCGGCCCGTGCGTTCAGGATGATCACGAAGATGACGACGGAGAACGCCAACGCGACCTTCGAGGTCAGTCCGATACCGAACATGATGATGAACACTGGACCGAAGGCGATACGGGGAGCACTGTTCAGCGCGCTCAGGTACGGAGTGACGATCCGCTCGATGGTGGGCGAGAGCGCCAGACCGAGACCCGTCGACACCCCGATCACCGCGGCGAGGCCGAGCGCGATCAGGGTCGCCTGGATGGTCGACCACATGTGCGGCCACAAGGCGCCAGTGCTGACGAGATCGCTGAGCGCGGTCCAGACCTGCGGGGGACTACGGACGACGATAGGCCGGCCGATCTTGAAGTGAGCCGCGAGAGCCCACAGTCCGATGAACCCGACGAAGAGCAGCACCTGCGCGCACAGGACTCCCACGCGTCCCAACGTGGACCGGCGCTGCCCTCCGTCGCGGTTGCGGGCGCCCCGCCGGACCGTCGCCTCTTTCTTCTCCTCCGATGCGAGCGGGTCGGCCAGGGCGGCACTCATGCCCGTGGGTCCTCGCTCGCGCACGGCCCGAAGATCCACTCGCCGAACGGTGGCGTGGTCTGCTCCTGAGGCGAGTTGTACTTCGTCTGCGCCTCCCACATCTGCGAAGTCAACGCCGTCGGGGTCTTCCACACGGCGCCGTACTTCTGCCACATCGTCTTGGCGACGGCCGCGTCGAGCTGCAGGTTCTTGGCCAGGATCGCCGAGACGGCGTCGGCATTCGCCGGGTTGACAGCCCAGTCCCGCGCGTCCAGGTAAGCCCGGCAGTAGTCGAGCACAGTCTTCTCGTTGTTCTTCAGGTAGTCACAGGTAGTGATCTGGTGACTGATGATGACATCGTTGAGCGGGCTCGTGTCCGGGTTGTTCACCAGGTCGACAACCATCTGGTAGCTGCCCTCGGGCAGCACTTCGGATGCCGGCGGGAAAGCCGCCATGGCGTCAACGGCGCCCTTGTCGAGCGCCGCCACCGCGGTCGCCCCGACACCGACGGCCACGTACGTGACGTCGCTGTCCTGCACGCCCGCCGCGGCGAGGACCTTGCGGGTGTTGCGGTCCGTCGCGCTGCCGAGGTTCGGCACGCCGATCTTGAGGCCCTTGAGATCCGCCAGGCCGCCCGGGAAGGCGTCGGATGTCTTGCTCGGCAACGCCAAGCCCTTACGCGCCACGATATTGATCGAGTTGCCGTGCCCGGTGGAGAGCACCTTGAAGCACTCGCCCTGGGAGGCCGCCTGCACGACGTTGCTCTGCGGGCCGTAGAAGATGTCGAGCTCACCCCGCAGCGCGGAAGTCACCGCAACCTGGCCCGTCTCCATCGGCATGAGGGTGACGTCAAGACCACGGTTCTTGAAGAAGCCCTGCTCGTCTGCGACCAGGTCCATCAGGCCGATGAGTGCGTTCTTCTGCCAGGCGACCCGCACCTTGGCGGAGCCGCCATCACCCTCCGCATCGCCACCGTCACTGCCACATCCGGCGGTCACCGCCAGCACTACCGCCATTCCGGCGGCCGCCCAGGCGGCCCGTCGAAACTTGATCACTATTGCTCCTTGCCGTTACTTGACTGGTACCGGCGCCGGACGAGGACCTTGAGGGGGTTGTCCGGGATGCGCGCCACCCAACGTCAGGCCACATCCCTCCGGCGGATGTCGCCTAGACAACACCCAAGCTCACCCGCAGGTCAATCGTTTGTTTCAAACTCTTTACCAAGATCTTCGCGAGGGTCACTCAACGAACACAAGGAACCGCAGAACGTGCACGCCGACGCTGCGACCCCGTACGCGAAGAGATGGTCAATCGGTTGACCAAACCGATTGCGGCGGCGTACGTTCCCTGTACAACGACCCTTGGCCGCCCACAGACAGGTGAGGGCCGAGCGGCAGCCCCCGACCATTGAGGAGACCGTGATGGCAACGCAGGTGGTGAACCCCTCTACGAGCGCGTGGGAGGAGGCGTCGACGCACCGAACCCCCGGCATTGAGATCAAGCCACTGCTGCAGCGGGACGGCGAGGGGCGCAGCTTCGAGTTCAACGTCGTCCGGTTCAGCGGCGAGGACTTCTGGAGCCCTCGGCACCGGCACAACTTCGACCAGATCCGCATCGGCCTCGAAGGCGAGACCCAGTACGGCCCGCACCGCAAGCTGCCGGCCCGGACCATCGGCTACTACCCCGAGGGCACCTACTACGGGCCGTTGAGTGTGTCCGGTGGGCCGTCCCTGCAGGCGATCCTCCAGTTCGACGGGGCGGGTCGCGGTGGCTACGTCAACTACGTGCACCTGGACAAGGCGACCGCCGAACTCAAGGAGCTGGGCGAGTTCCGCAAGGGTTTCTGGCATCCCCACGACGGCGGCAAGGCCATCGACGGCTACCAGGCCTCCTGGGAACGGGCCACCGGACGCCAGATGATCTACCCTGAACCGCGCTTCGACGAGGCCGTGTACATGAACGTCGACGCCTTCGCCTGGGTGCAGGTCGACGGGTCACCGGTCAAGCAGAAGCACCTGGGCTCGTTCGGCGAGCGCGGCCTGTCCATCGGCATGCGCCTCGTCCCGGCCGGGACTTCGCTGACGATCGGACAGCCGGGCCGGTCTACCGTCGCCTTCGTCCTGACCGGTGAGGTAAACGCCGCCGGTTCCAGCATGGGCCAGCACGCGGCGCTGCTCGTCGAGGAGCAGGACGTTGTCGACGCCGTCGGCGTGGCGGACGCCAGCGAGCTGGTCATCATCACGCTTCCGACGTTCGACTGAACAGCGCCGGGAGTGGGCTCCCCGCCGGCTAGCAGGTCAGCGGGGACGCCCAGTTGATCCCCGGACGACGAGTTCAGGGGGCGTGGTGACGATCGAGGCTTCCGGGTCCGCCCCGCTCAGTACCGCCAGAAGGTGGTCGACCGCCGCCGCGCCCAACTCGGTCATCGGTAATGAGACCGTCGTCAGTGGGGGCCAGGTGAACTTGGCCAGCTCCGCATCGTGCAGAGCGATGATCGACAGCTGGTCCGGCACTGGAACCCCGGCCTGGTGCGCCGCGGCCAGGATGCCGACCGCGAGCATCAGCGTCGGCGCGAAAACCGCCGTCGGCACCTGGCTGCCGGCCAGCAGCCGGGAGCCAGCAGCGACTCCGGCGTCGCCGGAGAGGTTCTTGGCGGTCACCTGCCGGACGCGGGCGCCATTGGCCCTGGCCCTGCGACTGAAGGCGTGCGCTCGGTCGCGGGTGGCGTCGAGGTGCTTAGGCCCGGCGACCACGACGATGTCGCGGTGGCCAAGGTCGAGCAGATGATCCGCGGCGAGTTCGCTCGCGCCGGTGTAGTCGACGGTAGCGGTTCGCCGGCTTCCCGTGACCAGACGGTTGACCACAACCACGGGTACGGCGGCATCGGCCAGGGCACACACCGCCTCGTCTGAGAGCGTCGCACCGGCCAGCAGCATTCCGTCGACCCCACGTACGCGATAGTCCTGCGCCAGCCTACGCAGATCGTCCGTAACCTCGCCGACCACGATCGAGTAGCCCTCCTCGGTGGCCCGGCGGTGGGCTCCGGCGATCACGCGCGAGTAGACGGGACTCGTGAACTCAGGCACCACGAAGGCGGCCATGCCGCCCCGCGACGTACGCAGGGCCCGCGCGGCCAGGTTGGGTCGGTAGTCGAGCAACTGCACCGCGGCGAGCACCCGCTGGCGGGTCGCCTCGGAGATGCTGAGTCTCGGATCACCACTGAGCAGCCGCGAGACCACGCTGATGTCCACGCCGGCGTGCTGCGCGACCTGGCGCATCGTCGGCGGCCTCGCGAGTGGGCGCTCCGTGGTCATCGTCTCCCCATAGCCGCAACGGTCAACCGATTGTCCGACATGTGCAACCCCTGCGGCGCCAGAATCCTCAGAACAGGAGGCCGCGGCCCGGCGCGACATCGTGCCGGGCGGTCGAAGCGCCGGGGGGCCGAACGCATGGCAGGATACGCCTCAGCCGGGCGCCGGAACTCCCGTCGATCTTTTCGGGCGTGTCGGAACCCGCGGCGACGAGCCCGTCAGGCGGGTCGTTCACGCAGGAGTTCGAGCCCGCGTGCGGTGAGGACCGGAACCGCCTTGTCGACCCCGTCGTAACCCGCGCTGATGGTGTGTCCCCCCAGGTGCCGGGCGTGCACCCCCTCCAGGATGACGGCCAGTTTCATCGCGCCGAGCGCACGGTAGAACGCGAGCTCCGACAGGTCCCGCCCGGCGCGGGACGCGTACGCCTGGGCGACCGCGTCCGTGTCCGGGAAGCCCGGCCACGCCGTCAGCCCGGCGGTATGCCCGAAGGCCGCGTCCTCGGCGAGGTGGCTGTCATACCAGTACGTGAGGAACATCCCGAGGTCGGCGAGCGGATCGCCCAACGTGGACAGCTCCCAGTCCAGGACGGCGGCGATGCGCGGCGGGTCGCCGGACAGGTCGACGATGGTGTTGTCCAGCCGGAAGTCGCCATGCACGATCGCGTTGTCGCTACGGGGCGGCACCCGCTCGGCCAGTCCGGCGAACAGCCGCGCCATGTCCGGCAGGTCGCGCGTGGCGGTACGTTGCCATTGTTCGGCCCAGCGTTTCACCTGCCGCGCCGTGTAGCCCTCCGGCCGGCCGAAGGCCGACAGGCCAGCGGCGCCGGGGTCCACCGCGTGCAGTGCGACAAGGGCGTCGATGAGGCCGTCGCAGAGGGCGGCACGTTGCGCCACGGTGAGCGCCGCCGTGTCGCCGGCACCACGCAGGACGGTGCCGGCCACCTCGGCCATGACGTAGAACGGGGCGCCGAGAACACCGGTGTCGGTACACAACGCCAGCGGTACCGGCACCGGCACCGCCGCGCCTCCCGCGTCGGCGAGGGCGCGCTGCACGGTGTACTCCCGAACCATGTCGTGCGCGCTGGGCACGACGCCGGCCAGGGGCGGCCGACGCAGCACGACGGTGCCCGTCGGCACGAGTACCCGGTAGGTGATGTTGGACAGTCCGCCGGCGATGACGCTGGCCCGCCACGTGTCGCCGGCCTCCAGTTGGGGCAGTTCGCGCGCGAACCACGCGGTCAGCGCGGCCCGGGGAAGGCCGGGCAGCTCAGCCGCGTAGGCCTGGTCGGTCATCCGGTCCGCCGTTCCCGGGCCCGGCGGGCGGCGCGCTTGGCGATCGACATGCGGTGGGTCTCGGAGGACCCGTCATAGATCCGGAAGGCCCGGATGTCGGCGTAGATGCGGCCCACGACGAGATCCTCGCTCGTGCCGAGCCCGCCGCACAGTTGCACCGCGCGATCGACGACCCGGCCGACGGCCTCACTGACAAACACCTTCGTACGGCTCGACGACTCGGTGTTCCGGGCGCCCTGCGCGATCTCCCAGCTGGTCTGCCACAGCAGGGCACGGGCGGCGTGCAGGTCGATCTCGTTGTCGGCGATCAGCTGCTGGGCCATGCCGAGGTCGGCCAGCGGGGACCCGAACAGTTCCCGGGTCACCGCCCGGTCGGTGGCGATGTCGTGGGCGCGGCGGGCGGCGCCCAGCCACCGCATGCAGTGGGTCAGCCGGGCCGGCGCCAACCGCGCCTGGGCATAGCGGAAGCCCTCGCCGGGCTCCCCCAGCACCTGGTCGTCCGGCACGAAGAGGTCGTCGATGCGTACCTCGCAGTGACCGCCGATCATGGTCGAGTCGATCGTGCGGGCGTGCCTGCCGACCGTCCAGCCGGGGGTGTCGGCGTCGACCAGGAACATGGTGGAACCGGCACCGTCGGGCCGCCCGCCCGCGGCCATCAGGATGGCGAACGCCGCACCGTCCGCACCGGTGATGAGGTGCTTGACGCCGTTGACGCGCCAGCCGCCGTCGGCCCGGGAGGCGGTCGTACGCAGCGCCGACGGGTCCGAGCCCGCACCCGGCGGCGGCTCGGTCATCGCGAAGCACGAACGCACCTGGCCCGTGGCCAGCGGCTTGAGGTAGCGGTCGCGCTGGTCGGGCGAGGCGATCTGGTCGAGCAGGTGGATGTTGCCCTCGTCGGGTGCCGCGCAGCCCAGCGCCAGCGGACCGAGCAGGCTCGTACCGGCCTCTTCGAGCAGCACCGCCACGTCGTCGAAGGCGAACCCGCCGCCGCCCAGTTCCTCGGCCACCTGCGGCGCGAAGACGCCCCTCCGTCGGGCCGCCTCCTGCAGGTCGCGCCGCAGCGCGTCGTCGACGCCGGCGGTGAACGCCTCCTGCTCCCTCGGGATCACCACCTCCCGCAGGAACGCGCGAATGTCGTCACGCCACTGCGCCGTGCGTGTCGATACCGTGAAGTCGAAACCCACCTGCCACCCCTCCGCTCAGGTCGCGGTCCAGCCGCCGTCGACGACCAGCACCGAACCCGTCACGAACGAGGCGGCCGGTGTGGCCAGGAACACCGCGGCGGGCACGAGTTCGTCGGGCCGGCCGAAGCGCGCCATGGGAACGTGTCCGAGCAGGTCGGCCATCACCTTGGGCTTACGCATCAACGCCGCCGTGAGGTCGGTCTCGAAGTAGCCCGGCGCCAGCGCGTTCACCCGGATCCCGGCGCCGGCCCAGTCGACCGCCAGGGTGCGCACCAGCGCCTCGACCGCGCCCTTCGAGGCGGAGTACGCGGCCATCCGGCGGCCGGCGGACCGGGCGTGGATGGAGGTGACCGCGACGATGCTGCCTCCCTTGCCGCCCTCTGCCGTCATGAGGTGGGCGGCGGCGCGCATCGTCCAGAAGGTGCCGTCGAGGTTCACGCCGAGCACGTCGCGCCATTCCTGGTCGCTGACGTCGCGCGCGTCCTTCACGTGCGGGGAGATTCCGGCGGCGCTCACGCAGGTGTCGAGCCCACCCCACGCCTGCCCGATGGTCTCGGCCGCCGCGCGTACCGAATCCGGGTCCGCCACGTCGGTCGGCACGACGAGGGCCTTGCGCCCCGCCGCTTCGACGTCGGCGGCGACGTCGCTGAGAGCCTCGGCGGTACGGGCGGAGACGGCGACGTCGTAGCCGGCGCTCGCGAGCCCGACCGCGATGGCCCGGCCGAGTCCGCGACTCGCCCCGGTCACCCAGGCCCTGTTCGACGCCATCTCGGTCTCCTGCCCGTCACGTCCCCTCAACCGTAGGGAAGTCAATCGGTTGACCAGCTCACGGTATTTCCCTGACCAGGGTGATGTCAACCAGCTCCCGCATCAAGATCAAATCGCTGCCCTGACCCGATCCGCGCAGAGAGGGGACGTCAGCGGTACGTGCGCGACGGCCCGAGATGGGCGTGCTCGTTGAAGGACAACAGGCTCAGACCCGAGGACCCCGCGAGCACGCTGGTGATGGACGCGTTCACCATGACCCGGTTGAGCGCGATCACGCCTGCCGGCGGGGCGCCCACGAGCGAACCCGCGACGGCGGCGATGACGCCACCCGAGCTGACCACGACAGCGTCCTGACCGGGTGCTAGGCGGGCGGCAACGGCGGCCAACGCCGCGATCGCGCCGGAGACGAAGGCGTCCCAACCGCCGTCGGCATCGTCGTCGATCCACCGCGCGAGAGCGTGGTCGAGGCGGGCCTGGAACAGGCGACTGTCCCCCGCCGTCGCGGCGTCGGCGGCCGGGGAACCCGCGTCGCCGGGATCAGTCGGCGGGTACCGGTCGACGAGCCCGAGGTGGTCGTACTCGTTCCAGCGCCTGTCCTCGACGACGCTGGCAGCGTCCGGGAGTCCGAGCAGGGCCGCGGTGTGCGCCTGTCGGCGCAGCGTGCCCGACACGAGCAACGGTTTGCGGGCGCGTCCGGCAAGCTCCCGTCCGGCAAGCCCGGCCTGCTCGTGTCCCAGC
>JAEZGP010000709.1 GCA_023437285.1 Actinomycetes bacterium
AGGCGTTCACCCACATCGTCGACTCGATGGTGAACCAGCACGCGAAGTGGCTCGCGGTGACCCGGGAACTGTCGTGGCGCAAGCCGATCCCGTCGCTGAACTACCTGCTCACCTCGCACGTGTGGCGCCAGGACCACAACGGCTTCTCCCACCAGGACCCGGGCTTCGTCGACCACGTGATGAACAAAAAGCCCGAGGTCGTACGGGTCTACCTGCCGCCGGACGCGAACACGCTGCTGTCGGTGTTCGACCACTGCCTGCGCAGCCGCGACTACATCAACGTCGTGGTGTCCGGCAAGCAGCCCGGGCCGTCGTGGCTGGACATGGAGGCGGCCATCCTGCACTGCACGCGGGGCCTGGGCATCTGGGACTGGGCGTCCAACGACGACGGCGACCCGGACGTGGTGCTGGCCGCCGCGGGCGACATCCCGACCATCGAGGTGCTCGCCGCGACGATGCTCCTGCGCCACTACGTGCCGGACCTGAAGGTACGCGTCGTCAACGTCGTGGACCTCATGCGGCTGCAGCCGGTCGAGGAGCACCCGCACGGCATGCCGAACGCGGAGTTCGACGCGGTGTTCACCACCGACCGGCCGGTCATCTTCGCCTACCACGGGTACCCGATGCTCATCCACCGGCTCACCTACCGCCGCACCGGGCACCCGCACTGGCACGTGCGCGGATACAAGGAGGAGGGCACCACGACCACGCCGTTCGACATGCTGGTCATGAACGACATGGACCGCTACCACCTGGTCATCGACGTGATCGACCGGGTGCCGGGCCTGGCCCGCCGGGCGGCGACCGTACGCCAGGAGATGCTGGACATCAGGGCCCGCCACCGCGAGTACACCCGCCGCACCGGCGAGGACCTGCCCGAGGTGGCCGACTGGGTGTGGCAGCCTAACGTGTAGGCGTGACCGGCTCGCTCTCCCGAAGCCTGGGAACGACAGACGCGGTACTCATCGGGCTCGGCTCGATGATCGGGGCCGGGGTGTTCGGCGCGTTCGCGCCGGCCGCCTCGGCCGCCGGGTCTTTCCTATTGGTCGGGCTGTGCCTGGCCGGCCTCGTGGCCTACGCCAACGCCACGTCGTCAGCCCAGCTCGCCGCCGCCTACCCGGTCTCCGGCGGCTCCTATGTGTACGGTCGGGAGCGCCTCGGCCCGTGGTGGGGCTTCTTCGCCGGGTGGGCGTTCGTGGTCGGCAAGACGGCCTCATGCGCCGCCATGGCGCTGACGTTCGCGGCGTACGCCGTACCTTCGCCGTGGCGTACCCCGGTGGCGGTTGTCGCGGTGTTCGCGCTCGCGGCCGTGAACTACCGAGGCGTCACCCGGACCGCGCGGGCGACCCGGGTCATGGTCCCGATCGTGCTGGCGGTGCTCGCCCTGGTCGTCGTCGCCAACGTCGGCGGCGGCTCCGCCCAGCCCCCAGCCTTCGATCTCCCGCACGGCTGGTACGGCGTCGCCCAGTCGGCCGGCCTGCTGTTCTTCGCGTTCGCCGGGTACGCGCGCATCGCCACCATGGGCGAGGAGGTGCGCGACCCGGTCCGCGCCATTCCCCGCGCGATCGTGCTGGCGCTGGGCATCGCGCTCGGCGTCTACCTGGTCGTCGGCGTGTCGCTGCTCCTCACGCTCGGTCCGGCGCGGCTGGCGGCGTCGACCGCGCCGCTGTCCGACGCCGTACGCTCCGCCGGGTGGGACTGGGCCGCGCCGGTCGTCCGGGTCGGCGCGGCCGTCGCGGCGCTCGGCGCCCTACTCGCGCTGCTCGCCGGCGTCGGCCGTACCTCGCTGGCCATGGCGCGCGGCGGCGACCTGCCGGCGTGGCTGGGCGCCGTACACCCGCGCTTCCACGTCCCGCACCGGGCGGAGGTGGCCGTCGCGGTCGCGGCGGCCGGCCTCGTGGTCGCGGTCGACCTGCGCGGTGCGATCGGCTTCTCGTCGTTCGGCGTACTCCTGTACTACCTGGTCGCCAACCTGGCGGCGTTCACCCAGCGCGGCGCCGACCGACGGCACCCGCGCTTCCTCCAGGTAATCGGCGCGACCGGCTGCATCGCCCTGGCCGCCACCCTCCCCCCGCCCTCGATCCTCACGGGCATCGCGGTACTGACCGCCGGCCTCACCTACCGCCTACTACTCCGCCCTAAATAGCCACACCACACCACACCACACCGCACCGCACCGCACCGCACCGCACCGCACCGGGCCCAGTCGACGGTTTGGACGGTTCCGCGTGTAATTCGCATCCGTATTACACGCGTAACTGTCCAAACAGTGGCGCAACGCGCGCGGAGGAGCGCAGCGCGGGGGAAGGGCGGTGCGGGGGCAAAGGGTGTCGGAGGGGGGTCGTAAGGTCGCCGGCATGTCGAGCGCTACGTACTCGTATCTGCGGCCCTCCGGGCTCGTCGGCGGCGGGCTGTCGTTGCAGACCTCCGGCGGCGTCGCGCAGCGGGCCGCCGCCGCGGCGCATCCGCGCTTCTTCAGCGGGTTCGTTACCACGGCGGAGCCGGTCGCGGCTGGGTTGCTCGCCGTCGCCGAGGTGGCCCGCACCCGGTACTACCAGCCGCTGAGCCCGCGCAGCCTCGATCCGGTCGTCACCGGCAGCCGGGACCGGCTGCGCTTCGAGTCGTTCTCCGGCTGCTGCGGCGTCTACGCCCGCATGGATGTGCTGCCCGCCGCGCTCGACGGGGAGACGCCCGATCACGGTACGACCAATGTGGACGTCAATGCCCCGCTGCGCACCGCGCTCGCCCGGGTCGCCGGGTCGTCCGCGCTGCGCCTCGACGTCGGACCCGACGATCTCACCGTCACGACGATGCACGGCAGCGTCGTGGAGAAGAAGGTGCCGCTGCCGACCCGGTGGCTGCGCGGCTTCGCCGAGGTGCAGGTGATCGCGTCGCGGTTCGACCCACGCATCGAGGTGTCCGCCGCCGAGGCCACCGCGTTCCTGCGGCGGACCGCCTCCCCCACGGACCGTACGGTGCTGTGGGTCGTGCCGTCGGGGCGCTCGCTGCGCCTCACGTCGCGGCCGGTCGCGGGTGCCGTGTGCCTGCCCGGGCAGGGCCGCCTGGCCGTGCTGCGGCCCTTGTTGCGCTTCGCCACGACGCTGCGCGCCTACGGACCGCCGGTGGGCCCGGGCAGTGCCCCCGTGGCGAGCACGTGGGAGATCGAGACCCCGTCGCTGCGGGTGTCGCTGACGCTGTCGCCGGAGCCGAGCCGCGGGTTCTCCGGCGAGGGCGCCGTACTCACCGCCCTGGCCACCGACGAGGCGATCGCCGACGCCGACCTGATCAGCGCGTTGCTGTCCTGGGACCCGACGGTCGACGTGGACGCGCTGGCCTCGGCCGCCGCCCTGCCCGCCGACCGGGTCCGGGCGGCCCTCACCCAGCTCGGCACCGCGGGCCGGGTCGGTTTCGACGTGGCCGACGCCGCGTACTTTCACCGGGTCCTGCCCTACGACGCGGCGGCCGCCGCGAAGCTCAACCCCCGCCTGATCGGGGCACGCCAGCTGGTCGCGGACGGCGCGGTCGCGATCACGGACAACACCGCCCGGGTACGCAGCGGCGAGGAGACCTACGACGTGGCCGTCGTGGACGGCGCCCCGGCCACGTGCACGTGCCCGTGGTGGGCGAAATACCGGGGCGGCCGCGGCCCGTGCAAGCACGCCCTCGCGGTCAGCATGGTACTCACCGGCGACCGCGAGGCGGTGCTCGCGTGAGCGCGGAGTTCGCGGCGGAGGTGCTCCGGCACGTCGGCAAGGGCGATACCGAGGGCGTCGTGCTCGCCCTGCGGGCAGCGACCCCGCAGCAGCGGCGGGCCGTGGCGGCCGTCGTGAAGAAGCAGCTCACGGGCGTCGACCAGTGGGCGGCCTGGCAGCGGCGGCACGAGATGCGGGCCCTGATGGTGGCCGGCGCCGGCTGCCTGCCCACCGCCATCCAGGTGGCGGGCTGGCTCAACCGGCGCACGTTCGGCATGGTCGACCTGGACCCGGCGGTCCTCGTTACGGTGCTGACCGACCGGGGCGTGCCGTGGCTGCCCGACCTGGCGTGGCGGCTCGCCGACGGCCTGACCGAGCGCAGCCGGACCCCGCAACGCTGGCGCCTCGCGGCGGACCTCGTCACGGTGTCCGGCGCACAGCCGCCGACCGGCGAGCAGTTCGTGCTCGGCTGGCTCGACTCCATCTTCACCTGGAACGGTCGTCGCAGGCACGGCGTCGCGCAGGCGCTGCGCGGGTCGCCCTTCCTCGACGCACTGCTGCCCCGGCTGTTCGAGGTGGACGGTGCTGGCGCCATCGTGGCCAACGGTTCGTTGACCTACACATCCGGCCAGCAGCCTGACGCCGACCACGGCGCGCTGGCCTTCGCGTCCCTCGCTGAGGACGGGCGGCTCGACCGCACGACCCTGCTCGACGGCTGCCTGGGCCGGTTCCTCAAGGGCGACCGGCCCGCCGCGTTGAACGCGTTCGTCACGCTGCACGACGCGCTGGCACCGACCCTGGACGAGCTGGCCGAACGGCACGAGGACTACGCCCGGCTGCTGCCGGTCGCGCCACCGGTCGTGGCCACCCTCGCGCAGAAGGCCCTGCGCGCCCTGGACGACGCCGGCCGCCTCGATGTCGAGGTGATCGCGCAGGCCGGCCGCGACGTACTGTTCCGGCCGGAACGTGCCCTCGTACGCACGCAGCTGTCCTGGTTGGACCGGGCGGCGAAACAACACCCGGAGGCGGTCGGCGACCTCCTGGTGTCCGTCGCCACCGCGTTCGGTCATCCGGCGCTCGACCTGCAGGAGCGCGCCCTCACCATCG
>JAEZGP010000721.1 GCA_023437285.1 Actinomycetes bacterium
CGGCTGGTCAGAGGCGGGTGACGCCTTCCTGGCGGGCGACCTCGGCGACCACCGACGCCACCGCGGGGGCGACCCGGGGGTCGAGCGGCGAGGGGACGATCACCTCCGGCGACAGCTCGTCGGCGACGATCGCGGCGATCGCGTCGGCGGCGGCGAGCTTCATGCCGTCGGTGACCCGGGTGGCCCGCGCGTCGAGCGCGCCCCGGAAGATGCCCGGGAACGCCAGGACGTTGTTGATCTGGTTGGGGAAGTCGCTACGCCCGGTGGCGACGACGGCCGCGTAGCGCGCGGCGACGGTGGGGTGCACCTCGGGGGTGGGGTTGGCCAGGGCGAAGATCGCGCCGCCGGGCGCCATGCCGGCGAGGTCCTTCTCGGCCACCGTGCCGCCGGAGACCCCGACGAGCACGTCGGCGCCGCGCAGGGCGGCCCCGATGTCGCCGGTGACGCCGCGCGGGTTGGTGACCTCGGCGAGGGCGGCCTTCTCCGGGTGCAGGTCGGTGCGTCCGGGGTGGATGACGCCGCGTGAGTCGACGACGATGACGTCGCCGGCACCGCCGGTGATCAGCATCCGGGCCACCGCGTTGCCGGCCGCGCCGGCCCCGCTGACCACGATGCGCAGGTCTTCGATCTTGCGGTCGAGGACGAGGGCCGCGTTGCGCAGGGCGGCCAGCACGACGATGGCGGTGCCGTGCTGGTCGTCGTGGAAGACCGGGATGTTCAGCACGGCGTCGAGGCGGCGTTCGATCTCGAAGCAGCGGGGTGCGCTGATGTCCTCGAGGTTGATGCCGCCGAACGACGGGGCCAGCGCGGTCACCGCGGCGATGATCTCCTCGGTGTCCTGCGTGGCCAGGCAGATCGGCACGGCGTCCACGTCGCCGAACTGCTTGAACAGGACCGCCTTGCCCTCCATGACGGGCAGTGCGGCCCGCGGGCCGATGTTGCCCAGGCCGAGCACGGCCGTGCCGTCGGTGACGACGGCCACAGCGTGCGAGACCCAGGTGTAGGTGTCGGCGAGTGCCGGGTCGGCGGCGATGGCCTCGCAGACCTGCGCGACCCCGGGCGTGTAGGCGATGGACAGGTCCTCGCGCGAGGCGAGGGCCACCGTCGAATGGGTGGCCAGCTTGCCACCGCGATGCGCCTGAAAAACAGCTGTGTCGTACGTCACGAGTGCTCCCCACGTCGACATTGACGATTATCGCGACTTTTATTGCGATCGATGCGATTAGCGGGGGTCGCCCGTTTCCTTCCCCGAGCATAGCCGCCAGCGGAAACGTGGCCACCACTGGAGCACCACTCGGGCCTCGATGTTGGCGACACCATAACTTGCCGAGTCGTCGCTGGCATACGGGTTATCCCCCGCCAGCCACCAGCCGTCGCCTTCCCTGCGTACGACCCTTTTGATCACGAGAAGGTCGGGCCGGGAGCGGAACCGCCCCAGCACCACGTCGCCCGGCCGCGGCGCGCGACCACCGCGGCGCGCCAGCACCGCGTCGCCGTCGCGCAGCGTCGGCGCCATCGATGGACCTTTGACGAGTACGGCGAACACGACGCGCCTCTCTGCGTGAGCCACCCCGGTCGGGAGTAGGGTCCGTTAGGAGGATCATCGCAAACTTCCATGGAGGGGTCCCTGATGCGACTGCCACGCATGCTTACGCCGCGCACCATCGCGAGCGCCCACTGCGACCTGCCCTGCGGCGTTTACGACCCGGCGCAGGCCCGGATCGAGGCCGAGTCGGTCAAGGCCATCATCGAGAAGTACCTGGCCAACGAGGACTTCGAGTTCCGCACCCGCTCGCTCATCATCAAGGAGCAGCGGGCCGAGCTGGTCAAGCACCACCTGTGGGTGCTGTGGACCGACTACTTCAAGGCCCCGCACTTCGAGAAGTACCCGCAGCTGCACCAGCTGTTCAACGAGGCGACCAAGCTCGCGGGCGCCGCCGGCGCCAAGGGCACGACCGACCTCGCCAAGGCGGAGGAGCTGCTCGCCAAGATCGACGAGATCGCGAAGATCTTCTGGGAGACGAAGCAGGGGTGAGCACCCCCACTGTCGCCGTGCGGCGGGTACGTCCATCGGACGTGCCCGCCGTCGTCGCTATGGTGCACGAACTCGCCGACTTCGAACGCGCCGCCGACCAGTGCCACCTCACCGAGACGCAACTGGGCGACGCCCTGTTCGGCGAAGCGCCGGCCCTCTTCGGGCACGTGGCCGTCGACCCCGCCACCGACGAGCCGGTCGGCTTCGCCCTCTGGTTCCTCAACTTCTCAACCTGGGCCGGCGTGCACGGCATCTACCTCGAAGACCTGTACGTGCAGCCGACCGCGCGGGGCACCGGCGCGGGCCGCGCCCTGCTGCGTGCGCTCGCGCGACTGTGCCTCGATCGCGGGTACGCCCGCCTGGACTGGTGGGTCCTGCACTGGAACCCGGCCCGCGACTTCTACGCGGCCCTCGGCGCGTCCGCACTGGACGAGTGGATGCCCTACCGGCTCACCGGGGACGCCTTGCGCCGCCTCGCCGTCGACGGGTCACCGCCACCGCCAGCATGACCCCGCCGAGCAACACGAGCGCCCCGACCAGGGCGATCCCGGTGGGCGTCACCTCACCCGTCACGGCAACTTCGCCGCGACCGCGTACGTCGACCACCGCATTGCCGCCCCTTGCCCCCGCAGACACTGTCCCCGACCTCCCAACGAGGCAACATCCACACCGGTAGCGACGAAAACCCTGCCCCCGCCCGTCCCCGCCCGTCCCACCG
>JAEZGP010000492.1 GCA_023437285.1 Actinomycetes bacterium
GGTACCGACGGCAAGGTCGACCTCGCCGCCCTGTGCGCCGAGCTGTTCAGGCGGGGCCACCGCCGGGTGCTGCTGGAGGGCGGTCCCCGCCTGTCCGGCGCGTTCCTCGCCGCGGGCCTGGTCGACGAGGTCGTCGCGTACATCGCGCCGAAGGTGCTCGGCGCCGGCCCGACCGCCGTGCTCGACGCCGGCGTGGGCACCATTGACGACGCCATCGGGTTGGAGATCACCGACGTGACGCGCATCGGCCCGGACCTGCGCGTCACCGCCGTCCCGACGAGCGCACCCAAGGGGGAGTGACGTGTTCACCGGCATCATCGAGGAGCTGGGCACCGTGGCGGGCATCGAGCCGCTCGGCGAGTCCGCGCGGCTGACCGTACACGGGCCGCTGGTCACCAGCGACGCCGCGCACGGCGACTCGATCAGCGTCAACGGGGTCTGCCTTACGGTCGTCGACGTCGCCGACGGCGCGTTCACGGCCGACGTCATGCGCGAGACCCTCGACCGGTCGTCGCTGGGCGCGCTGGCCCCCGGCGACCGGGTCAACCTGGAGCGGGCCGCGACGCTGTCCACCCGGCTGGGCGGGCACCTCGTGCAGGGCCACGTCGACGGGGTCGCCACGATCGCGCAGCGGGTGCCCGGCGAGCGGTGGGAGGCGGTGCGGTTCACCCTGCCGCCGGGGCTGGCGCGCTACGTCGTGGAGAAGGGCTCGATCACGGTCGACGGGGTGTCGCTGACCGTGACCGAGGTGGACGACGTCGCGTTCGGCGTGGGACTGATCCCCACCACGCTGGCGCTGACGACGTTGGGTCACAAGCGGGTCGGTGACCCGGTGAACGTGGAGGTGGACGTCGTGGCGAAGTACGTGGAACGACTGTTGGGAGCGCGGGCATGAGGAACATCGCACGGGGGCCTGCCCTCATCGAGCAAGCCATCAAGGACATGGCGGCCGGCAAGGCGGTCGTCGTCGTCGACGACGAGGACCGCGAGAACGAAGGCGACCTGATCTTCGCGGCGGAGTTCGCCACCCCGGAACTCGTCGCGTTCATGGTGCGCTACACGTCCGGGTTCATCTGCGCCCCGATCACCGAGTCGGACGCCGACCGCCTCGAGCTGCCGCCCATGTACTACACCAACCAGGACCGCCGCGGCACGGCGTACACGGTGACCGTCGACGCCCGCGAGGGCGTCTCCACCGGCATTTCGGCCGCCGAGCGGGCCCACACGATCCGGCTGCTCGCCGACCCCGCCACCCGGCCGACGGACCTGTCCCGGCCCGGTCATGTGGTGCCGCTGCGGGCCCGTCCCGGCGGGGTGCTGCGCCGTCCCGGTCACACCGAGGCCGCCGTCGACCTGGCCGTCCTGGCCGGGCTGCGGCCGGCCGCCGTGCTGTGCGAGTTGGTCAACGACGACGGCACCATGAAGCGGCTGCCCGATCTGCGCGACTTCGCCGCCGAACACAACCTGACGCTCATCACGATCGCCGACCTGGTCGCCTACCGCCGCAACCACGAGAAGCAGGTCGAGCGGGTCGCCGAGGCCCGCATGCCCACCCCGCACGGCGTCTTCCGGGCGTACGGCTACCGGGCCACCCACGACAACGCCGAGCACGTCGCGCTGGTCTACGGCGAGATCGGCGACGGGTACGACGTGCTGGTACGGGTGCACTCTGAATGCCTGACCGGCGACGTGTTCGGCTCGCTGCGCTGCGACTGCGGCCCGCAGTTGCAGGCGGCGCTGGCCCGCGTCGCCGAGGAGGGCCGCGGCGTGGTCCTCTACGTGCGCGGGCACGAGGGCCGCGGCATCGGCCTGATGCACAAGCTTCAGGCGTACCAGCTGCAGGACGAGGGGCGCGACACCGTCGACGCCAACCTCGACCTGGGCCTGCCGGCCGACGCGCGCGACTACGGCACCGGCGCGCAGATCCTGGCCGACCTCGGCATCCAGACGATGCGGCTGCTGACCAACAACCCGGCCAAGCGCGCCGGGCTGGAGGGCTACGGGCTGACCGTCGCCGGCCGCGAGGCGCTGCCCGTGCGGCCGCACCCCGAGAACGTGCGGTACCTGCGTACCAAACGCGACCGGATGGGCCACATCCTCGACGACCTCGACCAGCTCGCGGAAGGGCACGCCTGACATGGCCGGCTTCGGTGAAGCGGAACTGACCACAGTGGACGCGGGCGGCCTGCGGGTCGGCATCGCCGCGACCCGCTGGCACGCCGACCTCGTCGACCACATGGTGGACCGGGCCGTCGCGGCCGCGCAGGCCAGCGGGGTCACCGACGTCGTCGTGGTGCGGGTGGCCGGGTCCGTGGAGCTGCCGGTGGTCGCCCAGGCGCTCGCCCGGCGCTGCGACGCGGTGGTCGCCCTGGGCGTGGTGGTACGCGGTGAGACGGCCCATTTCGAGTACGTGTGCCAGTCGGTGACGGACGGGCTGACCCGCGTCGCCCTGGACGCCTCGACGCCCGTGGGGCACGGCGTACTCACGGTCGACACGATCGGGCAGGCCCGGGCCCGGGCCGGGCTGCCCGACTCGGCGGAGGACAAGGGCTGGGCGGCGACCGTGGCCGCGCTGGACGCCGCGCTGACGATCCGCGCGCTGAGTACTGGCGCCAACTTGACAACCTGACCGGAGGCCCGCGCGTCGTACCGTGCATGACATCCGAGTTGGTGTCCCGCTGGACGGAGCCGGCGCTGTCCTCCGACTGGTTCGCCCCGGCCGAGCCCGCCTCCGCGGACGAGGCGGTCACGGCGCTCTTCGCGGCCGAGTACCGGCCGCTGGTACGCGTGGCCGCGTTGCTGCTGCGCGACGAGGCCGCGGCCGAGGACATCACGCAGGACGCCTTCGTCGCCCTACACGCCGCCTGGTGGCGGCTGCGCAGCCCGGAGCGCGCCAGGGCGTACCTGCGCCAGTCGGTGGTGAACCGCTGCCGTTCGGCGCTGCGCCACCGCGGGGTCATCGACCGGTACCTGCGCCGGCAGCCGCCGCCCGGCGTGGCGGCCAGCGCGGAGCACGCCGCTCTCGCCTCCGCCCAGCATGATCACATCCTGGCGGTGGTGGCGACCCTGCCGCTGCGCCAGCGGGAGGCGATCGTGCTGCGCTACTACGCCGACCTGTCGGAGGCGGAGATCGCCGAGGTGATGGGCGTCGGCGTCGGCTCGGTGAAGAGCCACACGGCCCGCGCGGTCGCGGCGCTGCGCGCCAAGCTGGGAGACGACCGGTGACGGGCACGCTGGAGACGAGCGGTGACGGGCACGCTGAGGGACGAGCGGTGACGGGCACGCTAGGGGACGAGCGGTGACGGGCACGCCGATGGAGGAGCGCCTGCGCGAGGCGCTGTCGGCCCGCGCCGGCGGCGTGCAGCCGGCATCCGACGCGCTGCCCACGATCCGGGGC
>JAEZGP010000170.1 GCA_023437285.1 Actinomycetes bacterium
ACATCGACCCGCGCCGCGCCGCTCCCGCCGGTTGGCGGCGCCGCGACCCCCGGCTCGTCCGGCGAGAGCACCACGCCCGCGCGGGCCGGCACCTGGCATGCTCGTTGACGCACACCGTCCACTGTGATCAGACAATCGAAGCAGGCCCCGATCCCGCAGAACAGCCCGCGCGGCCGCCCGTCGCCCCGGGTCGTCCGCCACCCGGTGATCCCGGCGGCGATCAGCACCCCGGCGACGCTCTGCCCGTCCCGCACCGGCAGGCTCCGCCCGCACCACTCGACGACCGCTCCCCCTTCCGTCATGCCGTCACCCCTTCCGCCCCGAATCACGCACAGTAACGGGCTGACCCTTCGTCGCCCCCTTCGCCGCCCCCACGCCCCCTCGCTCCTCGGCCCCTTTGCTCTGCTTACTGAGAGGAAGCAGCACCCACCGTAACGGCCGGCAAACGGGACAAAAATCCATCACCGCTGCTCAACCTCGGTGATGCGTATAGGTAAGCAGAGCAAAGGGGCCGGAGTGGGTAGCCGTTGTCGGTGGAAGCAGCACGCAGCGTTACCTTCACGAATATCACCCTCAGTCACCATTCGCCGGGAGGGCTGAGGAGTGGGCGGGGGCGGCGAAGCGGGCGGGGGCGAACGGAACGGGGTCCACGGCGGGTTGCGTGCCGGTTATCAGGGCCGTGATGAGGTCGCCCGTGGCGGGGGCGAGGCCGATCCCGGCGCCCTCGTGGCCACACGCGTGCCATAGTCCCGCCACCTGCGGGTCCGCGCCGATCACCGGCAAATGATCAGGAGAGTACGGGCGGAATCCCCGGTACGCGCGCATCACGCTCACGCCCGCCAGCCCGGGGAACATGCGTAGCGCGTTGGCGGCCAGCAGGCGCAGGGCGGGCAGCGAGAACGTCCGGTCGAACCCCACCCGCTCACGCGTCGAACCGATCAGGACCGTGCCCGCGGCCGTGCCCTCCACGACCGCCGACGCCTGCAGCCCGGCGTCGTCGCTGGCCACATTCGCCAGGTAATCCGTGTTGTGGACCTTGTGCCGGATCAGCGGCGGCAGCGGCTCAGTCACCAGGATGAAGCCACGGCGCGGCGCGATCGGCAGGCGTACGCCCGCGCTCGCGAACACCGAGCCCGCCCACGTGCCGGCCGCGTTCACGACCACCGGAGTCGAGACGACATCGCCCGACGCGGTCTCCACGGCGATCACCCGACCACCCGCGCGACGCAGGCCAGTGACCGTCACGCCGCACCGCACAGCAGCTCCCGACGCGGCCAGCAGCCGGGCCGCCGCCAGCATGGGCTGCACCTGCATGTCCTGCGGGTAGAACGCCCCACCCGCGAAGCCGGGGGCCAGATGCGGTTCGAGTTCGCGCAGTTCCGGCTCGGACAGGGCGCGCGCGGTCAGCCCGTACGCCTGCTGGTTGAGGGCGAGGGACGCGAGCCCGGACAGGGCGGCGGCGCTGGAGGCCACCATCACGCTGCCCTTGCGGTCCAGTTCGAAGCCGCCGACCTCCTCCCCGAGGGTCAGCCACAGTGCGTTCGATCGCACCGCCAACGTCAACTCGGGGCCCGGCTCCTTGTCCGAGACCAGCAGATTGCCCTCACCGGCGCTGGACGTCCCGCTGGCGACCGCGCCCCGCTCCAGCACCGTCACCCGCAGGCCGGCCCGCGACAGGTAGTAGGCGCACGCGGCACCGACGATGCCGGCGCCGACCACGACGACGTCCGGACTCACAGCAGGAAGCCGCCCGGGAACGGATCCTCGGGGTCGAGCATGTACTGGGCGGTACCCGTGATCCAGGCCCGGCCCGTCACGGTCGGCACCACGGCCGGGCGGCCCGCCACCGTGGTCTCCTCGACCAGGCGGCCGATGAACGGGCGGCCCAGGTACGACTCGTTGACGAAGTCGCGGCCCAGCGGCAGCTCGCCGCGCGCCCACAACTGCGCCATGCGCGCCGACGTGCCCGTACCGCACGGGGAACGGTCGAACCAACCCGGGTGGATCGCCATCGCGTGCCGGGAGCGGTACGCGTCCGAGCCCGGCGCGGCCAGGTAGACGTGGTGGCAGCCGCGGATCTCCGGCTGCTCGGGATGCACCGGCTCGCCGGCCTCGTTGATCGCGGCCATGATGGCCAGGCCGGCGTCCAGCAGCTGGGTCTTCGCCGCCCGGTCGAACGGCAGGCCCAGCTTCTCCAGCGCCACGATGGCATAGAAGTTGCCGCCGAACGCCAGGTCGTAGCCGACCTCGCCGAGGCCGGGCACCTCGACGGCCGCGTCCAGGGCCACCGGGAAGGACGGCACGTTGCGGATCGTCACGCCCGTCGCGGCACCGTCGTCGCGGACCGCCACGTCCACGACGACCAGGCCGGCCGGCACGTCCAGGCGGATCGTGGTGACCGGCGAGGTCACGGGCACCATGCCGGTCTCGACCAGCACCGTGGCCACGCCGATCGTGCCGTGACCGCACATCGGCAGGCAGCCCGACACCTCGATGAACAGCACCCCGAAGTCGGCGTCGGAGCGGGTCGGCGGCTGCAGGATCGCCCCCGACATGGCCGAGTGGCCGCGCGGCTCGAACATCAGCAGCGTGCGCAGGTGGTCCAGTTCCGTCATCAGGTGTACGCGCTTGTCGGCCATCGTGGCGCCCGGAATCACGCCGACGCCGCCGGTGATGACCCGGGTCGGCATGCCCTCGGTGTGCGAGTCGACGGCGTGGAACACCCGCGTCGTACGCATCAGCGGCGTACCAGGGCGCGCACCTGCGCCGCCTGCTCGTCGGTGAGCGGTACCCGGGGTGCCCGGCACGGGCCGCCGTACCGGCCGACCTCGTCCATCATCAGCTTGATCGCCTGGACGAACTCGGTCTTGGAGTCCCAGCGCAGCAGCGCGTGCAACTCCCGGTAGGCAGGCAGGGCCGTTTCCAGGTCGCCCTTCACCGCCGCCTCCCACATCGCGACGCACTCGACCGGCAGCGCGTTCGGCACCCCGGCGATCCAGCCTTTGGCGCCGGCCAGGGCCAGCTCAAGCGCCACATCGTCGGAGCCGGCGATCACGTCGAGGCCCGGCGCCGCCTCGGCGATCTCGTACCCGCGCCGCACGTCACCGGTGAACTCCTTTACCGCGACGATCAGGCCCTCGCCGTGCAGTTCGGCGAGCACATCCGGGGTGAGGTCGACCTTGGTGTCGATGGGGTTGTTGTACGCCACGATGGGCAGCCCGGCCTTCGCCACCTCCCGGTAGTGGCCGAGCACGGCGCGGCGGTCGGCCCGGTACGCGTTCGGCGGCAGCAGCATCACCGCGCGACAGCCGGCCTCGCCGGCCCGTTCGGCCCACCGGCGCGCCTCGGCGGCCCCGTAGGCCGCGACCCCGGGCACGACCGACCCCTCCCCGACGGCCGTCAAAGCCGTCATCATCACCTGGACGCGCTCGGCCTCGGTCAGGGTCTGGTACTCCCCCAGCGAACCGTTGGGCACCACGCCCTGGCAGCCGCTGGTCACGAGCCAGGACACGTGCTCGGCGTACGCGTCGTAATCGATGGTCAGGTCCTCGCGGAGCGGCAGCGCGGTCGCTACCAGCACCCCATGCCACGGCGTCATGCCCGCTAGTGTGGCTGATCAAGGCGTGACCTGCACAGTCCCGAAGTTATGCACACGGTGCGGGACGGGGCCGACACGCAGCGGCGCCGACCCCTAACATCGACCCCCATGGGTACGGTCCTCATCACGCGGCCGCCGCGCCGGCCCGCGCCACCGATGCCCACCGGCGAGATCGCCATCGAGCCGCCGCCGGTCATCCCACAACCCACCGGCCAGCGCTGGCAGCAGTGGCTGACCGTGGTCCCGCTGCTCGCCGGTACCGTCGCGACCGCCCTGATGTTCAGCGGCCAGAAGGGCGCGGGGGCCTACACGTACGTGGTCGGCGGGCTGTTCGGGCTCTCCACCCTCGGCATGCTGATCACCAACTGGGGCGGGCAGAACGGCCCCCGCAAGGCCGAGCTGATCCAGGCGCGGCGCGACTACCTGCGCTACCTCGCCGGGCTGCGCCGTGGCGTACGGGCCGCGATCGTCGAGCAGCGCACCGCCCTGGCGCACCACCATCCCGACCCGCAGGCCCTGTGGTCGCAGGCGCAAGGCCCCCGGGTGTGGGAACGGCGTCCCACCGACCGGGACTTCGGGGTCGTGCGGATCGGGCTCGGCCCGCAGGCGCTGGGCAGCGAGCTGATCGCGCCCGTGTTCGACCCGACGGCCAACCTCGAACCGGTCACCACCGGCGCCGTCCGGCGCTTTCTCGACGCGTACGCCGTGGTGTCCGACCTGCCCGTGGCCCTGAACCTGCGCGCCTTCACCCAGGTCGTGCTCGACTCGCCGGCGCACGCGCGCCCGCTAGCCCGCGCCATCGTGGCCCAGCTCGCCACCTTCCACGCCCCCGACGACCTGATCATCGCGGCGTGCGTGGCCGCCGACCACCGGCCCGCCTGGGACTGGCTCAAGTGGCTGCCGCACGCGCTGCACCCCGCCAAGTCCGACGCGCTGGGCCCGCGCCGGCTCGTGGCCGCCTCGCTCACCGAACTCGACGGGCTGCTCGCCGACGTGGTGGCCACCCGCAAGCGGGCCACGCCGGGTGTCGCGGGGAGCGCCGCCCCGCATGTCGTGCTGGTCATCGACGGCGGGGACACGGCCGGGTCGGCGCACCTCGGCTCGGGGCTCGACGCGGTGACCTCAGTCGGGGTGGGTGGGCCGCCGCCGGCCCCGCTGGACGGCGGCACCATCGTCCTGACCGCCGACGCCGCCGGGGCACTGTCCACCGTGACCGCCGACGAACGCGCCCGCGTCGGCACCGTCGACACGCTCAGCCTCGTCGAGGCCGAGGCGCTGGCCCGCCGCCTGGCCCCGCTGCGCCTCGCCGGCGCCGCCAAGGAGCACGCCCCGCTGGCCCGCGACTTCGACCTGGCCGAGCTGCTCGGCATCGCCGACGCGACGACCGTGGACGTCACCGCGCTGTGGCGGCCGCGCTCGCGGCGCGAGTTCCTGCGCGTACCGATCGGCACGGGTACCGACGGCAACCCGGTCCACCTCGACCTGAAGGAGTCCGCCGAGGACGGCATGGGCCCGCACGGCATGCTCGTCGGCATCACCGGCTCCGGCAAGTCGGAACTGCTGCGCACGCTCGTGCTGGGGCTGGCCGCCACCCACTCGTCCGAGGCGCTCAACTTCGTCCTCGTCGACTTCAAGGGTGGGGCCACGTTCTCGGCGCTGGACCAGCTGCCGCACACGTCCGCGCTGATCACCAACCTGGAAAAGCAGCTGCCGCTCGTCGACCGCTTCGGCGAGGTGCTGGAGGGGGAACTGGCCCGGCGCAGCGAGCTGCTCAACCGGGCGGGCAACCTGTCGTCGCTGCGCGAGTACCGCCGGGCCGCCCGGGACGACCTGCCCGCCCTGGCGACGCTCGTCATCGTCTGCGACGAGTTCACCGAGCTGATCGCCCGCAAGCCGGCGTTCGCGGAGCTGTTCGACCGCATCGCCCGGCAGGGCCGGTCGCTGGGCATGCACCTGCTGCTGGCCACCCAGAAGTTCGACGAGGGGCGCACGCGCGGGCTGGAGGGGCAGCTGAACCTGCGCATCAGCCTGCGTACCCAGCACGCCATGGACTCCCGGGCGGTACTCAAGGCCCCGGACGCCGCCGAGCTGCCGGCCGCCCCGGGACACGGTTACCTGACGTTCGGGGGTGGGCCGCTGACCCGCTTCAAGGCCGCGTACGTGTCGGGGCGCTACCGTCGGCGCGGCTCGGCGGCGGCGAGCGACGGCGTGGCGACGGGCGTGCTCGACTACCACACCCATCACGTGGCGGGCACGCCGGCCGAGTCGGGGCCGCCGGAGATCGAGGCGGCCGAGAGCCTGCTGGAGCTGCTGGTCGCGGGCATGCGCGGGCGGGGCCCCGCCGCGCACAAGGTGTGGCTGCCGCCGCTGGACCGTGCGCCGAGCCTCGACGACCTGCTGGGCGCCGTCGTCACGGTCGACACCCCCGGTCGGGGCATGCGCGGCCTCACGGTCGCCAACCCGTCGCTGCGCGGCGCCCTGCAGGTGCCGGTCGCGCGCGTCGACAAGCCGTTCGAGCAGCGCCACGACGTGTGCTGGCTCGACTTGGCGGGGGCGGCGGGGCACGTCGGCCTCGTCGGCGCACCGCAGAGCGGCAAGTCCACCGCCATGGCCACCCTGGTCACCGCGCTCGCGCTCACCCACACGCCGCGCGAGGTGCAGGTGTACTGCCTGGACTTCGGCGGCGGGCGGCTGGGCACCCTGCGCGGGCTGCCGCACGTCGGCGGGGTCGCGGGCCGGCTCGACGCGGCCGCCGTACGCCGGACGGTGGGCG
>JAEZGP010000275.1 GCA_023437285.1 Actinomycetes bacterium
CGGTGGCGGCCTTCGACGCGGGGGTGGCGGAGCGGGCGGCGGCGACCTTGCGGCGCGGCGTGCCGGCGGATCCGTCGACGACCACGGTGACGCCCGCGTCGGCGAGCGAGCGGAGCAGCTTCTTGGCCTGGCTCGGACTCACGTCCGCGGCGTCCAGGGTCCGGCCGAGCTCCGCCGATGTGAGCTGCCCGCCAGCGGCGGCGGCGACAGCGATCAGCGAGTCGGTGAGTGAACGGACATCAGCGCCGGTGTGGCGGAGTTCAGTCACGAACGACCTTCCCGTGGCGTGGTTCAAGCGCGGCCGATCTTCCCTTCACAGGCGCGGCGATGCCGTGTCAGGACGATCGGTGGTGTTGGAGACCCCCGGCGTCGTCTCGGCCGGCCCTGGGAGGGCTTTTCGATTCGAGGCACGCGGGCAGGCGTGAATTGTAGCGCTGATCTTTGCGATCATCCCGTCACGGCCCGTGCGCCATCGCCGACGTACACCGGTCGGTCCGTCAAAATGCTCGCAGACGGATGGCGGCGGCGCGAGCAGGCGCGCGGGGACAGTCGGGGGTACGACGTGACTATCAAGCGGGGCGTTCACGGCGTTGTGGCTGGTCGGGAGCTTGCGTGGGAGCTGTGCGACCTGGCCGTCGAGGTGGCCCGGCAGGCGGCCGAGCTGGTCCGCGGGCAGCGTGGGGGCGGCATTGGCCACGTGGCGACGAAGAGCACCGACACGGACGTGGTGACCTCGGCCGATCGGGCGGCTGAGCAGCTCATTACCGACCGGCTGCGGTCGGTCCGGCCGGCCGACCGCATCCTCGGCGAGGAGTCCGGCAGCCATGCGGGGGAGTCGTCCGTGAACTGGCTCGTCGACCCCATCGACGGCACCGTCAACTACGTCTACGGGCTCGGCCACTACGGCGTGTCGATCGCCGCCCAGATCGACGGCGTGAGCGTCGCCGGGGTGGTCCACGACATCCCCAGCGGCGCCCAGTGGCACGCCGTACGGGGCGGCGGCGCGTGGCGCGGCGGGCGCCGGCTCGCCGGCAGCGACGTCGCCGACCTGGGAGTCGCCCTGGTCGCCACCGGGTTCGGCTACCAGCCGCGCCGCCGGGCCAAGCAGGGTGCGGTCGTGGCGGGCCTGCTGCCGCACATCCGCGACATCCGCCGGTTCGGCTCGGCCGCCCTGGACCTGTGCCTGGCCGCCGAGGGCCTCGTCGACGCCTTCTACGAGACCGGTCTCAACAGCTGGGATTACGCGGCGGGGGCTCTCATCGCCGAGGAGGCCGGGCTGCGCGTCACCGGGCTGGGGGGCGAACCGGCCGGGGCGGCCATGGTGCTCGCCGCGCCGCCCGCCCTGCACGGGCCGCTGCACGAGCGCCTGGTCGAGTTGCACGCCGGCGCGGACGCCGACTGATCAGGATTCCGCCGCGGCGCAGGTGCCCGGCGGCAGGCCCGGCTCCTGGGCGGCCGCCATGGCGGCGATGGACTGGTTGACCTCGGTACGGGTGGCCAGCTGCTGGAACTTCTCGCCCAGGTAGACGTCGACCAGGTCGTCCTTGCGCTTGATGTCGAACTGCATGGTCGCGGCCGCAAGGAAATTCGCGTTCACCAGCCAGGCCGCGCCGACGGACTTCGGTCCGAACCGGATGATCGCGATGTCCTTGTACGTGCGCTTGCCCGGCGCGCTCTGCATCTTGCTGACCACGAAGCCGCGCTGCTTGAACTCGGCCCCGATCGTGTTGGCCAGCCCGGGCTGCTTGGTGCCGTTGTAGACGCGCAGCTTGACCTCGTTGCGCTCCGGCATCTTGATGCGGGCCGGCACCGCGCCGGGCGGGCAGGCCTCCGTGCTGCCCAGCCCGCTCTGGGTGTCCTTCGACAGCGCCATCACGACGGTCACCACGGCGCCGATAAGCAGGAGTCCCACGACGACCAGAGCCCGGATGCGCGCGAACGTCATGACGTGGTGCTCCTCAGTTACCCGTGAATGTGCGGACCCGACCGGGCGACCCAACGCCCGTGCGGCCGACCTGTGACCGCCACGAGGTTAGCGCCTGACGCGTTCCCACGCGGGGATTGTGGATCGTCTTTCGGCGCGCCGGGCGCTGCGCCGAGGGTCGCGCACCTACCTTTGTGTCGCCTGAGTCACATCGGGAACATTTCTCCGCGCGTGGGCGTACAAGGTCCGCGAGAGAACGGGTAAGGTACCGCGCTCGGCTGGGGTTGTTACCACGATGGTGTGGGAACTGGGTGGCTGGGAACCACCAGCGGCTCGCGGGACTTGGGCGTGGGCATAACGACGCCCGGCCAAGCGTTTCTGGGCGTGACACAACTTGGGAGAGTGACAAGGGATGGCGACCGACTACGACGCGCCACGGCGTGACGAGGTCGATCTCGGTGAGGACAGCCTCGAGGAGCTGAAGTCCCGCCGCACGGACGCCCAGTCGGGCAGTGTCGATGTGGACGAGGCCGATGTGGCGGACAGCTTCGAGCTGCCCGGTGCTGATCTTGCCGATGAGGAATTGACCGTACGGGTGCTGCCGATGCAGGCCGACGAGTTCCGCTGCGCGCGGTGCTTCCTGGTGCATCACCGCAGCCAGCTGGCGACCGAGCGCAACGGTGAACTCATCTGCCGCGAGTGCGTTTAGGCACCCGCTGACCGGTGAGCCCTTCGGCGGGGTTGGCGCGACTCCCGGGCGGGTATTCGTTGGACCGCCGCTGCCGCACAATCGGTGGCGACGTCCCGGGGCCGAGCCAGCCGGAGGGTTTCACGCATGACGAACCGTGAGCACGTGCCCGACGACCGGTCGGGCACAACCGTGTCCGGCGCCGAGGCGGCCGCGCCGGACCGGGCGGACGTGATCGCCGGTGCCGTGGCGCCCGCGCCGCGCACCGGTCACACCGACGACGAGCCCGCTGGCGACGAACCCTCCAGTACCGGCCGCCCGACGGCCGACGAGGCCGTCGTCGACGCCGTGACCCGACTGACCGCCGACGACCTGGCACCCAAGGACCGGCGCCGCCTTCTCGGGCAACTGGCCGGGGCGCTCAAGCAGCGGGGCCTGCGCGACATGTTCCGCCCCAAGGCGGCCATGAGCTGGCTGTCGGACCTGGTCGCCGACATCGCGCCGCGCATTCCCATGCGCAACGCCGCCACGCTGCGCGCGCAGTACCCCAACGCCACGGACCAGCAGATCGCCGACCGGTTGGCGCGCAATGCCGCGCGGGTCACCGGCGGGATCGGCGCCGTGGGCGGCGGCGTGGCCGCCGTGGAGTGGGTGGCGCCGCCCACCCTGCTGAGCGCCCCGGTGCTGCTGTCCGCCGAGACGCTCGCGATCGTCGCCGTCGAGATCAAGCTCATCGGCGAGCTGCAGGAAATTTACGGGATGCCGGTGGCCTACACCGGCAAGTACCGGGCGGTGGCCCTCGTGCAGGCATGGGCCAGCCGCCGTGGGGTCAACCTGCTCGTCCCGGGCCGGGGCGCGGCGGCCGTGCTGGGCACCACGGCCCGCCACCAGCTGCGCGACCGGCTGGTGCGCCGGTTCGGCCGCAACCTGACCACGCTCGGGCCGATCCTCACCGGCGCGGCGGTCGCCGCGTACCTCAACCGGCGCGCCACCCGGCGGCTGGCCCAGGAGGTTCGCACGGACCTCGACCGCCAGCGCCGCGCCGCCATCGAGGGC
>JAEZGP010000336.1 GCA_023437285.1 Actinomycetes bacterium
CCGACGACCTGCGTCAACGGGACCCGGACGTCGGTGAGGAACACCTCGTTGAACTCGGCCCGGCCGGTGATCTGGCGGATGGGGCGCACCTCGATGCCCGGGGAGGTCATGTCCGCGAGGACGTAGCTGATGCCGCGGGTCTTCGGCGCGTCCGGGTCGGTGCGCACGAGCAGGTAGATCCAGTTGGCGTACTGGGCCTTGGACGTCCAGATCTTCTGGCCGGTGATCACCATGGTGTCGCCGTCGATGACCCCACGGGTACGCAGGGAGGCGAGGTCGCTGCCGGCGTCCGGCTCGCTGAAGCCCTGGCACCAGACGTCCTCGCCGCTGAGGATCCGGGGCAGGTAGCGCTCCCGCTGGTCCGGGCTTCCCCATTGGATGATGGTGGGGCCGAGCTGGTTGATGGCGTTGCGGTTCACCGGCTCGGGCGCGCGCGCGGCGGCTATCTCGGTGTTGTAGACCAGTTGCTGGACCGGCGTCGCCGAACGGCCCCCGTACACGGTCGGCCAGGAAATCGCCCCGAGCCCGGCGGCGTTGAGCCGCCGCTGCCACTCGCGGCCGCGCTCGACCCGGCCGGCCTCGCCGCCGGCGCGGGCCCGCATGTCGGCGTCGAGCGCCGAGGCGAGGAACGCGCGTACCTCCGCCGCGAACGCGCGGGTCTGCTCGTCGAGCACGACACCGTAGTCTCGTTCGGGGTTATCCACTTCGGGGCCATCCACCGCTCGGGCCGCCATCCCGTCACCCGCTCCATCTCGTTGACCGACCTGTCCCATCGCTGCACTCACCCTCGCGGGCGGCCGCGGGGAAGGCCGAGGTGCTGCTCCGCGATGATCTCCCGCTGCACCTCGCTCGATCCGCCGTGGATGGTCGTCACGACCTCGGCCCGGTAGCCGTGCTCGAATCGTCCGTCCGCCGGCGAGCCGGGAGCGCCCCTGCTCAGCAGGCCCTCGGCGCCGAGGATGTCCATAGCGTCGGCGTAGTGCCGCTGGGCCGCGGTGGTGGCGAACAGCTTGCGCATCGACGAAGTCGCCCGGGGCAACTCGCCCCGCTCGACCTTGTCGCGCAGCGAGAAGGTGATGAGCCGGGCCACCTCCTCGTCGATGGCCATCCGGGCGATGCGCTCGGCCACGTGAGGGTCGTCGAGCACCCGTGACCCGTCGGGCCGTCGGGTGTCGGCGGCCCACGCCGCCAGCTCACGGGCGAGCGTGAGTTCCTTGGAGGAGCGGCTCGCGGCCCCCCGCTCGTAGACGAGCGCGACGTGCATCACGGCCCAGCCGCCGTCGATCTCGCCCACCCGCGCGGCGTCGTCGACCCGTACGTCCGTGTAGAAGGTCGCGTTCGTGCGCTGCCCACCGAGGGTGTGGATCGGGCGCAGGTCGAAGCCGGGATCGTCGGTGGGCACCATGAAGAGCGTGAGGCCCTTGTGTTTGGGCACGTCGGGGTTGGTCCTGGTGAGCAGGAAGACATGGGTGCACGCCTCGACCGTGCTGGTGAACATCTTCTGCCCATTGATGACCCACCCGTCGCCGTCGGGCACCGCCCGGGTCCGGGCCGAGGCGACGTCCGAGCCCGACTCGGGTTCGGTATAGCCGAGCGCGATGAGTACCTCGCCGCGCAGGGCCGCGGCCACGTACGTCCGCTTCTGCTGCTCGGTGCCGACCTCGAGGATCGTCCGGCAGACCATGCCGGTGGAGCCCCAAGCCCCGGTGGCCAACCCGCGCCGGTTCAGTTCGTCGAACACCGCCCGCGAGAACGCCGGGTCCACGTCCGAACCGCCGTACTCGGCCGGCCACGCGGCCCCGAGGATGCCCTCGTCGATGAGCAGCCGGTGCAGTTCGGGCGTGTGGTGGGTCCCGGTGGCCCGCTCGCGCGCGACCCACTCGGGTTTGACGTGCCGTTCGGCCCACGCCCGTGCCCGCTCGCGGACCGTCGGATCCACGTGCTGGTCACGAAAGTCCATGTGCGCCTCGCTTGTCGTCGTCGAAGAGCAGCCGGGCCAGCCGGACGTACTCGGTCCGGCGGTCCCCGAACACCTGGGACCAGGCCCGGGCGCGCCGGAAGTACAGCTGGATGGCGTACTCCAACGTGAATCCGTAGCCACCGTGGAAATGCAGGCAGGCGTCGGTGGTGCGGATCGCCGCCTCCGAGGCGAAGAGGAACGCCGACGCGCCGAGCACGTCGGCGCGGTCCGGATCGGCGGTCTGTGCCCAGGCCGCCTCGTACGCCAGCAGCCGGCCGCCCTCGAGCGCGGTCGCATCGTCGGCGAGCCGGTGCTGGACCGTCTGGAAGGTCGCGATGGGCGTGCCGAACGCCTTGCGTTGCCGGGTGTACTCCAGCGCGATCTCGATCGCCCGCAGCCCGAGTCCGATCAGCGCGACGGCGGTGAGGGCCTGCCACCGCCCGCGGAGGCGGGCGAACGCGCTGCGGGCCTGCGCTCCGCTGGCCAGTACCACGGCGTCCGCCTGGGTAAGGTCCCAGCGGGCCAGCGGCATCGCTCCCAGGTTCGGTACGAGCGCCTCGCCGCGTACGCCCGGCGCCGAGCGGGCCAGGACAAGTTGGTCGTCGCGAAGCGCGATCACGACGTCGGCCACGGCACCTGCCGGCACGATCGGCGCGGTGCCGGCGGTCACCGGGTGCAGGCACACCGTTGGCACCAGGTCGCCGGCCAGCGTCGACCGCAACGCCTCGCCGGCGGCGGTCACGGCCGCGAACTCGGCGAGGACGCTCACGGCGCTGGTCACCTCGACGAAGGGCACCGGGGCGAGGTGGCGACCCATGAGTTCGGCCGCTATGGCGGCCTCGACGAATCCCGCGCCGCTCCCGCCCTGCTCCACCGCCACCGTGAGGCCGGGCAGTCCCATTCCTGAGCAGCGGGCCCAGATCGCGGTGTCGACGCCGAGGGGCTCGGCCTTACGAACCACCGCCTCGCCGCAGTGGCTGGCCAGGAACGCGGCGACAGCCGCCCGCAGGTCCCGCTGGTCCGCGGTGGGCTGGAGGCTCATCGTCACCCTTTCCCGTTACATGCGCTGGTGTCGATTCGTGGCTGGTGGACCTTGGTCACGGTTCGCTAACAACTCTGTCTGGTGAGGCTTAATCATTAAACTTATTCTACGCTATCGGCACTACCAGCGGGAGACAAGGGGCGTCCCCAAGCACCCGACTCTCCCCGGTCTCCGAGGAGAACACATGGCAGGAAGGACTGTGACGCTGCGGCGTCGCGCGGCGCTCGCGGCGGCGACGGCGGCAACGCTCGCCATAGCGCTCGCCGGCTGCGGCGGCGACAGCAAAGAGGTCACCCCTCAGGCGACGGCCGACTCGTCGGGCAAGCTTGCCCAGTTGACACCCGTCAAGATCACGATGGCCGGCAAGTTCGGTTCCGTCGCTCCCGTGCTGACCGAGAGCACCTACGGCGAGTTCAAGAAGCTGAACATCGACATCCAAACCGAGATCGTGAAGTCGAGCGACGCCATGGTCCTGCTGGCCAAGGGCGAGATCGACGCCATCTTTACCGGCCCGAGCGCCGGACTCTACAACGCGGTCAAGGGCGGCAACGAGATCAAGATCGCCGTCCCCGGCTCGTACCAGCCACCCAACAACAAGGGCGGTTGGTGGGTGAGCAAGAAGGCCCTCGGCGGCCAGGAGTACTCACCGGCGCTGCTGAAGGGCAAGACGCTTGCCTCCGCCCAAGGGGCGGTCGGCGCTTCGGTGCTGGGGCTCAGCCAGGAGCTGGCCAAGGCCAACCTCAAGGTCACTGACGTCGAGATTAAGACGCTCGGCTCGGCCGACATCGCGACCGCGGTCATCAACGGCGCCGTCTTCGGTGGCGTGCTGACCCAGCCGTTCAACGTCGCGGTCGAGCAGGCCGACGCCGGGTTCCGGTTCGCCACCGGCGCGCCGGATTCCTACCCGAACACGATCATCCTGTTCGGCCCGTCGATGCTGAAGGATCCGGCAAAGGCCAACGCGTTCGTCGCCGGGTTCCTCGCCACGACCCGCAACCACTACCAGGGTGACTACGTCAACGACCCGCAGCGGGGACCGGTCCTCGCCAAGGCGCTCGACCTCACCTGGGAGCAGCTCAAGGACGTGCCGGCCGACATCTGGCCGACCGACCCGAAGTTCCCCACCGGCTACATCAAGGCCTACGAGGACGTCTGGCGTCAGGTTCCCGGAACGCTGTCCTACGAGGGCGCCATCGACGAGTCGGCCATCCTCGACCTCAGCTACCTGCAGAACGCCCCGAAGTAGTCCCGACGGCTGCCCGGGACTGAGCGGGCGGGCCGGGCGTCAGCAGCACGCCCGACCCGCCCGCTCGCCTTTTCGTGCCCGACGCGCGGGTCAGTCGAAGCCAAGCTCCTCGAAACGCCGCTCCAGCTCGGCCAGGGCCTCGCGACCACCGCGCTGGTTGCGTTCGCGCATGAAGTTGAACTCGTCCTCGCGCCAGACGAGGTTGGTGAACACGGGGTGGGCCATCGTCATCCAGTCGCCGAACTGCGCCATGCCGACCGCGTGCCAGAAGGTGATGAGGGCATGCTTGCCGATCATCAGCCCGTCGGCCGAGTGATGGGCGATGGCCCGGGCATAGCGCAGCGCCTCGTCGTGGAGCCGGTCCCCCGCGACGACGGAGGCGGCGACGCCCCACTCGCGCAGTTCGGCGGCGCGCACCTTCCGTCCGGTGATCATCGCCTCGTAGCCGCGGTTGGGGCCGAGCTTGAGCAACGCCAGCGGCATGGCGGTCGAGAACCCGGCGAAGCCGATGCGGGCCTGCCGTCGGGCCAGGTACATGTCCTCCGACACGACGAGGATGTCGGCCGCCAGAGCGAGGTTCATCCCGGCGCCGAGGGTCGCGCCCTGGCAGGCGGCGACGACCGTCTTGGGGAACTCCAGCCAGTTGGCCAGGTGGCGGTGCAGCCTGCGCGCGTTGGCCAGCCGGGCGGTCTGCGGCAACTTCGATCCCTTGCGCAGGCCCGCCGCCTCGACGGGCAGGCGGCGCACGTCGTCGCCGCTGCAGAAGTCCTTGCCCTCGGCGGCCAGGATGACGACCTTGACCTCATCGTCGCGCTCGGCCTCGTCGAGGCGGTGCTCCATCAGCTCGTGCATGTCCGGCGAGAGGATGGCGTTGCGCCGCTCCGCGCGGTTGAGCGTGATCTGCGCGATGTGCGGCTCGATCACTTCGTATCGGACCCAGCTCTCATCGACCGCGAAGTCCTCGTCGGACATGTCTACCTCCGCCTCATCGGTGTATCATCTAAATTATTCTGCCAAGTCGAAGGGTTCAAGGAGTCCGATGGACGGCGACGCTTTGCGCGACGTTTTGGCGACCGTGCGAGAGTTCGTTCGCGAGCAGGTCGTTCCCCGCGAGGCCGAGATCGACGATAAGGACCAGGTGCCCGACCCGCTGCGCCAGGCGGCCCGGGCGATGGGCCTGTACGGCTTCGCGGTCCCCGAACAGTACGGGGGCCTCGGCCTGTCGATGCACGAGGAGGCCCAGCTGGTCTTCGAGCTCGGGTACACCACCCCGGCGCTGCGCTCCCTGTTCGGCACCAACAACGGCATCGCCGGGCACGTCCTCCTGGAGGGTGCGACCGCCGAACAGCGCACCCGATGGCTTCCCCAGCTCGCCGCCGGCGAGATCACCGCAGCCTTCGCGCTGACCGAGGCCGACGCCGGCTCCGACCCGGGCGGACTGCGCACCGTGGCCCGGCGCGACGGGGACCACTGGGTGATCGACGGCAGCAAGCGGTTCATCACCAACGCGCCGGTGGCCGACATGTTCATGGTGTTCGCCCGCACCGACCCGGACGCGGCACCGTCACGGGGGATCACCTGCTTCCTCGTGCCCCGCGAGGCCACCGGCCTCAGCGTCGGACCCAAGGACCAGAAGATGGGCCAGTTCGGCGCCTGGACCGCCGCCGTCGTACTCAACGGTGTTCGGGTCCCCGACGACGCGGTCGTCGGCGGGGCGGCCGGCGTCAACCAGGGCTACGCGATCGCCATGCGGTGCCTGGCGCACGGCCGGGTCCATATCGCCGCGCTCTGCGTAGGCATGGCTGAACGCCTGGTCGACGAGACGGTGCAGTACGCGCGGTCGCGGCGGCAGTCCGGGCGGGCCATCGCGTCGTTCCAGCTCGTACAGGGGCTCATCGCGGACTCCGTGACCGACCACTACGCCGGCCGGAGCCTGGTCCTCGACGTCGCGCGCCGCTACGACGACGGAAGCGACCGGCGGGTCGGCCCGGCCGTGGCGAAGTACTTCGCCAGCGAGATGGTGGGCCGGGTGGCGGACCGCGCCGTGCAGGTACACGGTGGCTCCGGCTACATGCGGGGCGTCGCGGTCGAACGCTTCTACCGGGACGCCCGCCTGTTCCGCATCTACGAGGGCACCAGCCAGATCCAGCAGGTCATCATCGCCAAGGCCGTGGTCGGCGAGGCCGCCAACGAATCAAGGTGACCCCGCCGAGACGACGCCGACCGGCCCGCGCGGCGAAGTCGACCGGGCCGGACGCGCGCTCGACCGCGCGGACACGTCAGTCGAGCAGGTCCACGACCATCGTCGGGTTGGTCCCGAGCAGGTAGGCCTGCGCCTCGTGCAGGTGGCTGCGCCACAGCTCGACGGCCGCGTCGGCATCCTGGGCCTCAATGTGGTCGACCAGGAGTTCGTGAGCCCGGAATCCCTTGCGGATCGCCGCGATGTTGGCCGGCGTACCGGCGTCGGCGGCCATGTGCGCGGCGCTGGACTCCTCGATGATGTGGCGGACCATGTGGTTGAGCACGGTCAGGGTCTTGTTCCCGGCCAGCTCGATGACCAGAGCGTGGAAGGCGTTGTGGTACTCGATCAGGCGGGTCGAGTCCTCGAGCACCTCGCGCGCCTCCGCGAGGGCCTCGCGCAGGCGGGTGATGTCCTTCTTGGTGCGACGCTTGGCGAGCAGGCCGACGCAGGGCGCCTCGATCACGTTGCGGGCGTCGTAGACATCGGCCAGGGTGGTTCCCTGGAACTCGAGGATGAGCCCGGTGTACCGGGCCGCGGCGTCGCCGTCGGGCCGCTTCACGAGCGTGCCGCCATGCGCGCCGCGTCTTACGTAGATCAGGCCCTCGGACTCGAGGATGCGGAAGGCCTCGCGCAGGGTCGGCCGGGAGACGCCGAACTCGGCCATCAGCTCGGTCTCGGAGGGCAGGGTGTCGCCCTCAGACAGCTCACCGCGAACGATCTGCCGGCGCAGGTTCTGCGAGACCAGCTCGGCCATCTTTGGCACCCGTACCGGAGATCGGCTAGGGCGTCGTTGCCGCACTGTGGAAGTGGACATCGAGCGCCTCGATTCCCCCGGGTTCGGGTCAACGGATTCCAGTTGTACAGACAGTGAAATGATTATAGGGGATCGACGGGTCGCGCTTGAGCCGACACGGCGGAGGTCGGCCCTCAGCGACCCGCGCCTGGCAGCGTCGGCACCGGCCGGCCGGCGGCGAGGTTCCAGTCACCGAGCACCGGCGCGCCGCGCCAGCGCCGCTGCCCCTGCTCGGGCAGCCGCCACGGTTGGCACAGGGCCACGTACTCACCCCGCTCGGCGTGCTCAACCACCCGGAACAGCCCACGGGCCCGCAGCACGGGGTCGTGACAGGTCTGCTCGGGCCCGACCACCCGAGCCGCCGCGACGCCGTTGGCCTGCAGGTACGCCTCAAGGTCGGCAGCCTTGCAGCTCGTGAGCCGCTCGACGAGAGCGCCGTGCAGGCCGTCGGGGTCGGCTTCCCGGGCCTCCCGGCCGGCCCAGCGGGCCTCGATTCCCAGGTGCTCGGCCAGAACCGACCACTCACGGTCGTCGCGGATCGTGACGGCGATGAAGTCCCCATCGCCGACCGGCAGGATGTCGTTCGGAGCGGCGCCGGGCTCGCGGCGGCTCCACATCGCGCGCGACTGGCCGTCGGCGCCCGGACCGGTCAGGACATCGAGCAGCCGCGCCACCATGACGTCGAGCATGGCGATGTCGGCGTCGGTGGCCGTGCCGGACCTGGGTCCAAGCGCCCAGGCGCTCATGACGAGCGCGGTGGCCAGCGAGGTGCAGATGTCGGCGAGTACGGTGAAGATCTCGGCGTACTCGCCCGTCGAGGTACGGGTGGCGTCGGTCAGACCGGCGTAGGCGTGGATGTTGTTGGCGTAGGCGCGGTAGTCGGCGAGCGGCCCGGTGCGCCCGAACCCGGAGACGCTGACGGTCAGCTTGTCGGCGCGGTTGAGCGCGTCCAGATCGATCTGCCACCGCCGCAGCCGGGCGGCGCGGACGTTCTCCAGGACCAGGTCGGCTCCGTCGAGAACCTCGGCGACCGGTGCGAGATCGGCCACGGAGAAGGCCAGGCTCTGCTTGTTCATGTTGGCCGTCAGGAAGTAGGCGCCCTGCTCGACACCGGGCTCGCCGTCGACCCACGGGCCGATCCGCCGGTACATGTCGATGCGGTCGACATCCTCGAGCCGCAGCACGCGGGTGCCCATCGCGCCCAGGAGTGATCCCGCTATGGGGGCCGAGATCACGTGGGTCGCCTCCACGAGGAAGAGCTCGGACAGCGTCGGGCGGTCCTCGCGATCCCAGTAGTGGCGGCCGTCCGGCGTCGGCGCGGCCCCGGACGGCGAACCGGCGGACCCGGCCAGGCCGAACGCGGAACCGTGGACGACGGCGTCGCCGTCGGCGCGGAAGAAGCCGCGCTCCCACAGGTGCGGCGCCGCCATCACCTCGGGACCGTTGTTCACCGGGGTGGCCGGCACGCCGTGCTCCTGGAGCAGCTGGGCGACCTCGGCCTTGGCCCGCCCGAGGGTCCACTGCCTGACCTCGGCGGTGAGCCGCTGGGCGTGGTCGCGGCGGTCCTCGACGGTGCGGTACTTCTCGGCCCACTCGGGGTTGCCGAACGCCGCTTTGGCCCCGTTCCACTGGTGATCGTCCACGGCCGCCAGCCGCAGGTGGCCGTCCCTGGTCGGGAAGATGCCCGTCGGCGCGGTGTAGCGGCGCCCGCCCGAGCTACCCGGGCAGTTCAGGAGATGGTGGGCACAGTCGAGGTAGGTGAAGGTGAACACGACCGCGTCCCGGGCGGCGACGTCGACCTCGACCGGGGCGTCGGACCGCTCCCGGGAGGTGTTGAGCCCGTCGAGCGCGGCCAGCGCCGCGACGGCGCCGGTCGAGAGCATGGCCTGCCACCCCGCGGTCGGGACCGGTCGCCCCTCGGCGTCGTGGACGCCGGCCATTCCGCCGCCGGCGGCGAGGGCGACGAACTCCGACCCGACCCAACCGTCGTGAGTGCCGTCGAGGCCGAACGCGGTGATGGTGACGAGGACCCGCGGCGACCGCCCGAGCAGGGCGGCGGCCTGGCTGGGCGTTCCCGAGTCGATCCGGTCGTCGATGACGACGTGCCACTCGCCGCCGGCGACCGCTGACCGGTCGCCCGTTACGGTCTTGAACCGGTCCAGTTTCAGCTGGCCGGCAACCTGCGCTCGCTCGTCGCCGGCAGCGGTCAGCTTGGTCACGGACGCGCCCAGCTCGGCCAGGGCGGCGGCGGCGCACGCGCCTGCCACACCGTCGCCGAGTTCCAGTACCTGCAGCCCTTCCAGCAACGTCGCCATGTTAGATATCTTGCCTAAATCATTCGTATAATTCAACTAGGTGTGCAGTAGGCTCCTCGCAGTCCGGTCACCAGAGAAGGGGAGGGCGGCGGTCCGATGACCTCAAGCCGTGACGCAGTCATCTGCGAGCCCGTACGGACGCCCATCGGCTCATATGGCGGCAGCCTCCGCGACGTGTCGGCTACCGCGCTCGGCGTCGCCACGCTGACCGCGCTCCTCGATCGCACGGGAGTCGACGGGGCGGATGTCGACGATGTCGTCCTCGGCCATTGCTATCCCAACAGTGAGGCCCCCGCCATCGGCAGGGTGGGCGCCCTGGACGCCGGCCTGCCGGTCTCGGTGCCGGGCTACCAGGTCGACCGCCGGTGCGGCTCGGGCCTGCAGGCCGTCATCAACGCGGCGCTGTACGTGGGCACCGGCGCCATGGACACGGTCGTGGCCGGCGGCGTGGAAAGCATGAGCAATGTCGCGTTCTACTCCACCGAACTGCGGTGGGGCACGCGGCGGGACAGCCTGGCCCTGCACGACGGACTCGCCCGCGGCCGGGTCACCGCGGGCGGCGTGAACCACCCGGTGCCGGGCGGCATGCTGGAAACCGCCGAGAACCTTCGCCGCCGCTACGACATCCCTCGGGCGGAGCAGGACGAGTTGGCCCTGGAATCGCACCGGCGGGCGGTCGCGGCCCAGACATCCGGCGTGTTCGCGGAGGAGATCGTCCCGATCGAGGTGACAACCAAACGCGAGACGAGAACCGTCGACACCGACGAGCATCCACGCCCGGCGGCCTCCCTGGAGAAACTCGCCGCGCTACGCCCGATCCTGCGCGCGTCCGATCCCGAGGCCACGGTCACCGCCGGTAACGCGAGCGGCCAGAACGACGCCGCCGCGATGTGCCTGGTCACCACCCGCGAGCTCGCCGAGCGGCGCGGCCTGGCTCCCCTGGCGCGCATCGTCACGTGGGCGGCGGCCGGCGTGGCACCCGACGTCATGGGCCTCGGCCCGGTCGCCGCCTCCGAGCGGGCGCTCGGCGAGGCCGGGCTCACACTGGCCGACATGGATGTGATCGAGATGAATGAGGCCTTCGCCGCGCAGGCCCTGGCCGTGTACCGCGCGTGGGGCTTCAGCCCGGCCGACCTGGAACGCACCAACGTGCACGGATCGGGGATCTCGCTCGGCCATCCGGTGGGCGCCACCGGCGCTCGCATGGTGGGTACCCTGGCCCGCGAGCTGGGCCGCCGCGCAGGGCGGTACGGACTCGTCACGATGTGCATCGGGGGCGGGCAGGGCCTGGCCGCGGTCGTCGAACGGATCACCAATGACTGACGGCGAGGGCATGCTGGCCGGCGTGACCGTGGTGGCGATTGAGCAGGCGGTGTCGGCGCCGCTGTGCACGCGGACCCTGGCCGACCTGGGGGCCCGGGTCATCAAGATCGAAGAACCGACCGGTGGCGACTTCACCCGGGGCTACGACGACAGTGTCAACGGTCTCGGGTCGCACTTCGT
>JAEZGP010000519.1 GCA_023437285.1 Actinomycetes bacterium
ACGCGCCGGACGGTCTCCGCCAGGAGCGCCGCACCGGAGGAACCGGCCCACTCGGCGCGGTCGGTGCCGTAGTTGGACCCCAGGTCGCCCAGGGACGCGGCCGACAGCAACGCGTCGCACGCGGCGTGGGCGGCGACGTCGCCGTCGGAGTGGCCGGCGAGCCCGTCCGCCCCCTCCCACAGCAGGCCGGCGACCCAGCAGGGCCGGCCGGCCTGGAACGCGTGCACGTCGGTACCGACGCCGACCACCGGAACGTTCACGCCTTCACCCTACGCGGCGCCGGGTGGTGGCCGCGGTGGGCCACGGGGCGACCATCAGCCACGCAGCAGGAGTTCGGCGATCGCCAGGTCGAACGGTCGAGTGATCTTGAGGGCGGCCTCGTCGCCGGGGACGCACAGCACCGGTACGCCCAGCTGTTCGGCCAAGCCCGCGTCGTCGGTGAGCGGGTCACGGGCGGCGGCGTGGGCGGCGGTGAGCACCTCGCGACGGAACCCCTGCGGCGTCTGCACGGCCCGCAGCACCGACCGGTCGACCGTACCGAGGGCGACCTCGTCCGGCCCGACCGTGCGGATGGTGTCGACGACGGGCAGGGCGGGCACCACGGCGTCGTGACCGGCCCGGACGGCGGCGGCAACGCGCTCGACGAGGTGCGGCGGCGCGAGTGCCCGCGCGGCGTCGTGCACCAACACGATCGGGTACGGGGCCGGGACGGCGGCGAGAGCGGCCGCGACTGACGCCTGCCGGGTGTCGCCACCCGCGACGACGATCACGTCGACGTGGCCGGGGGGAACGTCGCGCAGCATGTCCCGGACCCCGGCGACATCGCCGGGCGGGGCCGCGATCACGAGACAGCCGACGCTCGGGGCGGCGGCGAGCCGGCGGATGGCGTGCACGAGGAGGGGCTCGCCCGCCAGGGTCCGCAGGGCCTTCGGCGCGCCGGGCCCGAGTCGGGTGCCCAGGCCGGCCGCCGGAACCAGGACCGCGACGTCACCGCGCGAGGGGGCGTGCGCGGTCACGTCGCGGTCCTGTGTTGATCAGTTGCGTATCGGGCGCGGATCAGGCCTCGGTCAGCACCTTGTCGAGGAGAACCTCGGCCGCGTCCTTCGTGCTCTTCTCGGCGAGGGCGACCTCGCCGACGAGGATGTCCCTCGCCTTGGCGAGCATGCGCTTCTCGCCGGCCGACAGGCCCCGCTCCCGCTCCCGACGCCAGAGGTCACGAACAACCTCCGCCACCTTGAGAGGGTTGCCGGAGGCCAGCTTCTCTAGGTTTGCCTTGTAACGCCGGGACCAGTTCGTGGGCTCCTCGGTGTGGGGGGCGCGCAGCACATCGAAGACCTTGCCCAGGCCTTCCTCGCCTACCACCTCGCGAACGCCGACGATCTCGGCATTTTCAGCGGGCACCCGGACCGTCAAGTCACCCTGGGCGACGCGAAGCACAAGGTACTGCTTCTCTTCGCCTTTGATGACCCGAGTCTCGATTGCCTCGATGAGTGCGGCCCCGTGGTGGGGGTAGACAACGGTTTCGCCGACACTGAAAACCATAGGTTCGAAACCCCTTTCGCTGTGTCTAGGGTAACACGCGGCGCAACCATCGGCCCACCCCGGTCTTCAGCGTCCTCGCAGCTCAGAACCGTTGTGAGGGTTGACGCTCCAGCTTGACACAACTACGGAGAGGTGTGATCCGTGGTCGATCAAGAACGGTCTGTAAGGACCAGCCTCGCTTATCCGGCAACTGCGCCGAAAAGCCCACCGATGGGGCGGCCCACCATGAGACAACGCCCTGACCACGCGTTAGACAACTTGAGGTCACGGGTAGATAGGTATGGCGTTCATTACACCTCTTGAGCGACAGTAGAGGTCTGGGGTGGGTGCAGGGAGGCAGCCATGGGCGTTCTTCGTCCGGACAACGGCGGCTCGCCACCGCCTGACGATGGCGTGCCGCACGGCGTGCCCGACCTGCCGCCCGAGTGGGGCACGATCGTCATCCCGGACAACGCCGCCGAACTCGACCGGGAAGCCGCCCAGGTGCGCCGTGAACTGCGGCGGCGCGGCAAGCGCGGCGGGCCCGTACGCCGGTTCTTCGGCCTGCCCAGCGACCCGTCCGGCACGAACGGCGTCGGCGTACCGTTGATCATCATGAGCGTCGCCGTGATCACGACGCTGATCAGCCTGTTCGTGGTCACCTGGGACCGGCGTCCCGCGCAGCCCACGAACGCCCTCACCGGCACCGGCGCCGCCGGTACGCCCCTGCCCGATTTGACCTTCACCAACGCCGCCGGCGTCACCGTCTCGCTGCGGCCGCTGCTGCCCGCCGTCGTCCTGCTCGTCGACGCCTGCCCGTGCGCGTCGCTCATCGCCGACACCGCGGCCACCGCGCCGCCCGGCGTCAACGTGATCGTCGTCGGCGCCCAGCTACCCAAGATCACCGATGCCCGGCCCAACACGTACGCCCTCAGCGACCCCCACGGCGTCCTACGCGGCCGCTACGCCGCCGGCACGCAACAGTCCGCCGCCGGCGCGCAACAGTCCGGCGCCCCGGCCGCCACCGCGCTGTTCGTCGATCGCGCCGGCACGCTGCTCGCCACCGTGCCCAACGCCACCGCCATCGCCGCCCTGCGCGCGCCACTGGCCAGCCTCGCGGCCGCCACCAGCCCGAACTAGGCGAGCAACGCGCTGTAGAGCGTCAGGCCAGGGCCGAACGCCATCATCATGATCGGCGCCGGGCCGCGGTTGCGCAGCCTGTCCGCGATCATGAGTACGGTCGGCGACGAGCAGTTCCCGTGATCGGCCAGCACGCCCCGGGAGGCGGCCAGATCCGCCTCGGACAGCCCCAACTCCTCGGCCACCACGTCGAGGATGCGCGGCCCGCCCGGGTGCACCGCCCACCCGCCCACGTCGCCCACCGCGAGCCCGTGCCCGGCCAGCACCCCCGCCACCAGCGGCCGCACGTGCGCGCGCAGGGCGTCCGGCACCTGCGGCGACAACCCCATCCGGAACCCCAGGTCGGTGACCTGCCAGGTCATATAGTCGGCCGTCGTGGTGTCCGTCACCGAGGCCACCTCGCGTACCCCGTACGGCCCGGTGGTCGGCAGCAGCACCGCGGCGGCCGCGGCGTCCGAGAACAGCGCGTGCGCCACCACCTGCTGCGGGTCCACGGCCGCCGGCTGCACGTGCAGGCTGGGCAGCTCCACGCAGAGCAGCACCGCCGGGCGGCCCCGCACCGCCACGAAGTCGCTGACCGCCCCCAGGCCGGGCAGGGCCGCGTAACAGCCCATGTGCCCCACGAACAGCCGCTGCGCGGTCGGCGGCAGGCCCAGGTCGCGGGCCAGCAGGATGTCCAGGCCCGGGGTCACGTACCCGGTGCACGAACAGACCGCGAGCAGCCCGATGTCGCTGGCCGCCACGCCCGCCTCCGCCAGGGCCGCGCTCACCGCCTCCTTGCCCAGCGGCAGGGCCTCGGCCAGGTAGCGCTCCATGCGCCGCGACGTCGGCCACTGCGACACGTCCTCGACCATCGGGTTGGCCACGCCGTGCCGGGTCACCACGCCCGAGTTCTCGAACACCCGCTTGGCCAGCCCGCGCGCCACGCCCGCGTAGTGGCCCGCGAAGAACCCGTCGAACACCGCGCGCTGCGTCACGGGTGGCGGGTGCGCCACCCCGATCCCGGCGATGCGTGCCCTCACCATCGCGGCGCCGCCCCGTCAGCGTCCGGGTCGCCGCCCAGCGTGGCGATGCCCAGCCAGTCGGCGCAGACATCGGACGTGGCCGGCTGCAACGACCCGCACCGCGCGTCGCGGAACAGCCGCTCCAGCGGGTGCCCGCGCCGGCTCGCCGACGTGCCGGCCGCCTCCAGCAGCGACGCGGCCACGTCCATCGCCGTCGTGCCCGCCAGATACTTGGCGCGCCACACCCAGCGGTTCGTCTCCGGGTCGCCCGGCGCCTCGGTGACCCGGCGGGCCGCCTCCTCGACGACGAGCCGGGCCGCGGCCACGGCGGCGTCGGCCCGCCCCACCCGGGCCCGTACGGAGGCCAGCTTGCCCAGCCCCCGGCTCCCAGACAGGTGCTCGACCGCGGCGTCCACACACGACTGCGCGACGCCCACGTACACGGCCGCGTAGCTGGCGACCATCCAGTGCGGCATGAGCTGTGCGACCAGCAGGGCCAGGCCCTCCGCGCCGCCCAACAGCGCGCTGGGCGGCACCGTCACGTCCAGGTGCAGGTCGTGCGACGACGTCGCGCGCATGCCCAGCGAATCCCAGGTCGGCTCCACGGTCACGCCCTCGCCGGCCGGCACGAGAAACTGCGAGACCACCTCGTCATCGAGCGCCGAGCGCGCCGCCACCAGGTAGGCGTCGGCGTGCCCCGCACCCGAGCAGAACGACTTGGCACCCTTGATGTGAAACCCGCCGTCCACCGGCTCGTACCGGGTGTTGAGCTGCGACAGCCGCGAACCCACGCCGCGCTCGCTCATCGCGACCGCGTAGAAGCGGCCCTCCGCCGCCCCGGCCAGGATCCGGTCCCGATCGGCGAAGAACTCCTCCGGTACGCCCAGGGAGCGCGCCACCTCGTCGGGCACGCCGCCCAGCGCGCCGGTGACCGAGGCGTGCATGTTGAACACCAGGGCCGTGGCCCCGTTGCCCCGAGCCAGCTCGAAGGCCACCTTCGCGTAGTCGGCGTACGTGGCCCCCAACCCGCCGAGGCGGGCCGGTACGAGCAGGCCGAACATCCCCGCCGCCCGCAGGTCGGCGAAGTCGTCGACCGGAAAGTCGCCCGTCCGGTCGTACTCGGCGGCGCGCGCGGCCAGGCGCGGCCGCAGGCGCGAGACGACCTCCCACGGTGCGGGCATCGCGTCTTCCTCTCAGCTGTGCTTCTTGGTGCCGACCGCCTGGTACAGCACGGCGGTCGACCGGCTCGGGACCATGCGTACGGCGCCGCGGCGGGTGATGAGCCAACGCAGCATCTGCCCCGTGGCCGGCCGCAGGCCGGTCACGGTCAGGTCGACGCCGGCCCGGGCGGCCGCTTCGACGATCACGGACGGACGCACGAACAGCTTCGGGTCGTGGATGCCGGGTGGCGCGCCGCCCGGCATCCGCTCGCCGACCGTCACCACGACGAACCGGGCGGCGGCCGTGGCGTTGATCGTGTCGATCACGAGGGTGCCGCCGGGACGCAGCAGCCGGCACGCCTCGGCCACCACGGCGGCGGGGTCGCTCACGTGCTCCAGGATCTCGCCCGCGGTGACCACGTCGGCGCAGCCGTCGGCCAGCGGTACCCGGGTCACGTCCGCGCGTACCGGCGTCACGCCGTGCTCGCGTGCCTGCTCCAGGGAGGGCGTGACCAGGTCGACGCCCACATGCCGGTAGCCCTCGACGTGCGGGGCGAGCAGGCCGGCGCCGCAGGCCAGGTCGACCAGGACGGCGTCGTCGCGGGTGGCGGGCGGGATCAGCGCGGCGCGGGCCTCGGCGATCCAGTGCAGGGTGACGAACAGCCCGTTCGGGCGCCACCACTCGTCGCGCAGGTCCTCGTACTGCCGGACATCGTTCCTCGGTAGCACTCGCGGCATGGTTCAGCGTGACACGGAACGGGCGCACCGGCCACACTTGCCTGCGTGTCGACGGTGGACAAAAGACCTCTTGTCGGCCTCGTGCGCGCCTGCCACCCGGAGCCCACGGCGGCCGTCACGGTCGGATCGGCCCTGCTC
>JAEZGP010000523.1 GCA_023437285.1 Actinomycetes bacterium
GGGCATCGGGTCGTACCGGGCGAAGGAGCGGCCGAACGTACCGGCGCCCGACGTCATGGCGCGCAGCTCCACGGCGTAGCGGACCAGTTCCGTGGCCGGCACCTCGGCCCGCACGACCGCGCGGTCGCTGCCGGCCGCGTCGTTCTCGGTGCCGAGGACCCGCCCGCGCCGGCCCGCCAGGTCGCTCATGATCGCTCCCACGTACTGGTCGGGGACCCGGATCTCCACCTCGTCCACCGGCTCGAGCAGCTGCACCGACGCCTTCTCGGCAGCCTCGCGCAGGGCGAGCGCGCCGGCGGTCTGGAACGCGGCGTCGGAGGAGTCGACGCTGTGCGCCTTGCCGTCGAAGAGGGTCACCCGGATGTCGACCACCTGGTGGCCGGCGACCAGGCCGCGTTCCATCTGCGCGCGTACGCCCTTCTCGACGGAGGGGATGTAGTTGTTGGGCACCGCGCCGCCGACGACGCGGTCGACGAACTCGAACCCGCTGCCGCGCGGCAGCGGCTCGACCTCGATGTCGCAGACGGCGGACTGGCCGTGCCCGCCGGACTGCTTGACGTGGCGGCCGTGGCCCTTGGCCGGGGCGGCGAACGTCTCGCGCAGCGGGACCTTGACCGGCTCGGTGTCCAGGTCGACCCCGCCGGCGCGCAGCCGGTCGAGCAGCACGTCCGCGTGCGCCTCGCCCATGCACCAGAGCACGAGCTGGTGGGTCTCGGGGTTGCGTTCCAGGCGCAGGGTGGGGTCGCCGGCCACGAGGCGGCCCAGGTTCTTGGCGAGGGCGTCCTCATCGGAGCGGGTCTTGGCGACCACGGCCACGGGCAGCAGCGGCTCGGGCATGTCCCAGGGGGCGATCAGCAGCGGGCGGTCCTTGCGCGAGATGGTGTCGCCGGTCTCGGCGGTGCCGGACTTGGTGATCGCGCAGATGTCGCCGGCCACGCAGAGCGGCACCTCGCGCACCTGCGCGCCGAGCGGCGAGTACAGGTGGGCGACGCGCTCGTCGGCGTCGTGGTCGGGGTGGCCGCGCTCCTGCATGCCGTGGCCGGCCACGTGCACGGTGGTGTCGGGGCGCAGGGTGCCGGAGAAGACGCGGACCAGGGAGATGCGGCCCACGAACGGGTCGATGGTGGTCTTGACGACCTCGGCCACGAGAGGGCCGTCGGGGTCGCAGGTGAGTGGCTCCTGCGGGCTGCCGTCGAGGCTGGTCACGGCCGGCAGGTCGTGCTCGCCGGGGGTGGGGAACGAGCTGGTGAACAGCTCTAGCAGCGCGTCGAGGCCCACGCCGGACTCGGCACACACCGGTACGACCGGGTAGAAGTGGCCCCGGGCCACGGCCTTTTCCAGGTCCGCCACGACGGTGGCGGTATCGATCTCCTCGCCGGCGAGGTAGCGGTCCATGAGGCTCTCGTCCTCGCTCTCGGCGATGATGCCCTCGAGCAGCTCGTTGCGGGCGTCGACGATGGCGGGCAGGTGCTCGGGGTCGGGATCGCGGACCGTCGCGGGGGAGCCGTTGGAGTAGTCGTACACGCGTTGGGTGATCAGCCCGAGCAGGCCGACCACGGACTCGCCATCGTCGCCGAGCAGCGGCAGGTACAGCGGTAGGACGTTGTCGCCGAAGACCTCCTGGCACTGTTCGACGGCGCGGTCGACGTCGGCGCGGGGATGGTCGAGGCGGGTGATCGCGACCGCGCGCGGCATGCCGACGGTGGCGCACTCCTCCCACAGCGCGGCGGTGGCGGCGTCCATGCCGTCGACGGCGGAGACGACGAACAGCGCCGCGTCCGCGGCGCGCAGGCCGGCGCGCAGCTCCCCGACGAAGTCGGCGTAGCCGGGCGTGTCGAGCAGGTTGACCTTGATGCCGTCGTGCATCAGCGGCGCGCAGGCCAGGCTGACGGAGCGCTGCTGCTTGATCGCGGCCGGGTCGGTGTCGCATACCGTGGTGCCCTCGGTCACCGAGCCGGCCCGGCCGATGGTGCCGGTGGCCGCGAGGAGGGCCTCCACGAGCGTGGTCTTGCCCGCTCCGGAGTGCCCCACGAGCACCACGTTTCGTACCTTGCTGGGCGAATCCACCACCGGCGCTGGGCCGGTGACCCCCTTCTCCGCCGCCTTCTGCGCCATCGCAGCCCTCCTCATGTCCGTGGCCACGCCGGCAGGAACCCGCGGCGTGACCGCTGGGCGGCCGACGGGTGCCCTCGGCTCACCGACGACCCTGGATAAATCCCACACCCGTAACCTGTCAGACACAACCCCGACGCGCCTGGGCCACCTGTTAGGCCCGACCGGGCCGATTGGCCCGGTGCCGATAAGGTGAGACCGCCATGGCGAAGATCCTCAGTACGTTCAAAGACGGCACGCGCGCCGCGTTCGATCCCCTCGGACGGTCGCTGGTCCGCGCCGGCATCTCGCCGGACGCGGTGACCGTCGTCGGCACCGCCGGCGTCGTCGCCGTCTCGGTGATCTTCGCAGGGCGCGGCCAGCTCCTCATCGCCACCCTCGCCATCACCGCGTTCGCCCTGCTCGACGTGGTCGACGGGGCGATGGCCCGGGCCCGGGGATACAGCACCAAGTTCGGCGGCGTGCTCGACTCCACCATGGACCGGGTCGCCGACGGTGCCGTCTTCGGCGCGCTGGCGTGGTGGCTCGGCCAGACCGGCCAGGGCGTGCTCGCCGGGGTCACCATCTTCTGCCTGGTCGGCGGGCAGGTGGTCTCCTACGTCAAGGCCCGCGCCGAGGGCGCCGGGCTGCGCTGCGACGTCGGCATCGCCGAGCGCCTGGAGCGGCTGGTGCTGCTCGGCATCGGCGGCCTCCTGCACGGCGTCGGGGTCAGCTGGGGCCTGGGCGCCGCGCTGTGGCTGCTCGCCGTCCTCACCGCGATCACCATCACCCAACGCCTGTTGTACGTGCGAAAGCAGGACCGGGCCGCGGTGAACCCATGAACGAGCGGGTCACCGACATCGCTTTCGCGGCCGGCTGGCGCGTGGTGCGCGCGCTGCCGCTGCCCGTCGCCCGCGCCG
>JAEZGP010000435.1 GCA_023437285.1 Actinomycetes bacterium
CGCCACGGCGGTGGCGTGCTCCGGGCCGGCCCCGCTCGGCAGCGGACCGGCCGCCCTGGTGTTCGTGGCCGAGCGGCCCGGTACGGGGCTGGGCGCCGGGCTGGCCGGACTGTCCGGACCGGACGGCGGCGAGGGCCTGCGCGCGGCGATGACAGGCGCTGTACCCCATGCGAAAATTCGGGCTGCCGGACATCCGACTCCACTGTGGTCCGTAAGGGCCGGCGACGGCCGCAGTGCGTACGTCGGGGCAGCCAAGGGCGTCTGGCTCTACGTTGTCATGTGGCCCGCGACCGCCGGATACGTCCTCGCCGATCAGGTGTTCCTACGCGATCTGACCGAAAGTATGCTCAGTGAGCTGGTCTTCGGCGCGCCTTCGCCGCATCTCTGCCCGGCCGCGTGACACGGCCCGTTCTCCCCTTGCCGAAGCGCTCCCTACCAACGGGTCACCTGCTACCGTATGAATCACTGCGGCCGAGCCAAAGGGCCGCGGGGAGAGGGTGGACCTCGCCATGGTCAAGAAGATTCTCACGTGGGGCGCTATTGCGTTCCTTATTTTCTTTGTCGCATACCGTCCACAGTCGGCGGCGGACGTCTTCAAGTCCATTGGTGGCGGCATCATGGATATCGCCACAGGATTTGGTGACTTCTTCACGAGCCTGGTCACCTGATCGGGAACGATGGCCGACGAGTTTGATGGCACTGGCGGCGGTCGTGATGAACGCCGCCAGTCGGATAGCGAACATCCCACTGAGCAGATTCCACGTGACCGTCCCGGCTCCGGCCAGCCGATGCCGCCTGGCGGGGCCGGCGACACCACCGCCGATTACGACGCGCTGACCAACCCTCCTTCCCGGCCATCGTTCGACGACAATGAGTTCGCCAACTACGACGGCGACATCTACGGCACGGGCGCTGGCGCCGGCGGCGACGAATTCGACGGCCCGGGCCAGCCGACCCGCCCCGGTGGCGCCAGTGATCTGGTCAACCGCTACCTGTTCCCGACCGAGCGGTTCCGCGGCGAGTGGCGGCGCCACTGGATCCACATTGTCAAGCGCCTCGGCCTCGCCGTGCTGGTCACCTTCGTGCTCGGCTGGGTGGCCGGCCTGCTCGGCAAGCACGACGTGCCGTTCGGGATGGCCATCGCGGTCGTCGTCTGGGTGCTGCTGATCGGCTACCTGCTCTGGGACGTCCTGGAGTGGTACCTGTGCCGGTTCGTGCTGACCAACAAGCGGGTCATGCTCATCGAGGGCGTCTTCAACCGCACCGTGGCCATGATGCCGCTCGCCCGGGTTACCGACATGAAGTACACGCAGTCCGCGCTCGGGCGCGTCCTCGGCTACGGCACGTTCGAGATCGAGTCCGCCGGCCAGGACCAGGCGCTGCGCAACGTGCAGAACCTGCCCAACCCCACCGACCTGTACCTACAGGTCGTTGAGGAGATGTACGAGCCGGAGGCCTCCGAGGCCCGGCGGGCGGCCCAGGCCGACGGCACATAATCGCTGGATGCGCATCGACCTGCACACCCACTCGACCTGCAGCGACGGGACCCTCACGCCGGCCGAGGTGATCGCCGCCGCGGCCGCCGCGGGCCTCGACGTGGTCGCGCTCACCGACCACGACACGACGGCCGGGTGGCAGGAGGCGTCCGCGGCGGCCGAGGCCGCGGGCATCCGCCTGGTGGGCGGCATCGAGATCTCCTGCCGCTGGTACGGGGCGATGCCCGCGATCCCGCTGCACCTGTTGGCATACCTGGTCGACCCGGCCGACGAGGCGCTGGCCGCCGAGCTGGCCCGGGTCCGCGACGCGCGGGTGCACCGGGCCGAACGCATGGTCGACCTGATGCGCGCCGACGGCATCGACGTGACGATGGACGAGGTGCGCGGGTACGCGGCCGGCGGCACGATCGGCCGGCCCCACCTGGCCCAGGCGCTCATCCGCCGGGGCCTGGCCGGCACCGTCGGCGAGGCGTTCGCGCCGCACCTGCTCGGCGAGCGGTGGCGCGTGCCCAAGGACGATGTCGACGTGTTCCGCGCACTCGAACTGGTGCGCGCCGCCGGCGGCGTGCCCGTGTTCGCCCACCCGCGGGCCACCGTACGCGGCCGGGTCGTACCCGACGAACTGATCGCCATGATGGCGGCCGCCGGCCTGGCCGGACTGGAAGCCGACCACGCCGATCACACTCCCGCGCAGCGCGCCGAGGTGCGTGCGCTGGCGGCCGACCTGGGCCTGGTGGTGACCGGCTCGAGCGACTTCCACGGCGCCAACAAGACCATCCCGATCGGCGCGGACCTTACGGCCCCGTCGGCGTACGAGGCCATCCTCGCGGCCGCCCGCCCCGCGCGCGTCGCGGGCTGACGAACGCCCGGCGTGTTGCGCCGCGACGGCCGGCCGCCCGGCGATCATGGTTGTGGGCATGCGGGAGAGGTGAGCGTGGACGTCAGGCTCTTCGGGGAAGTTTTTGTCACCCTGCTGGTGATCTCCGATCCGCCGGGGATGGTGCCGATCTTTCTGGCGCTCACCGGCGCGCTGCCGGCGCGCGAGCGGCACCGGGCGGCCTGGCAGGCCGTGGCGCTGGCCCTCGGCGTGATCGTCGTGTTCGCCGTGGGCGGCCGGCAGATCGTGACCTACCTCGGCATCGAGGTGCCCGCGCTGCAGGCCGCCGGCGGCATCCTGCTGCTGCTCGTCGCGCTGGAGCTGCTCACCGGCAAGGCCGACGACCCGACCGGGCAGTCGACCAGCAACGTCGCGCTCGTGCCGCTCGGCACCCCGCTGCTGGCCGGCCCCGGCATGATCGTGGCGACCATGCTGTTCACCGAGCGGGCACACGGCGTGGCCGGCTTCGTCGCGATCTCGCTGGGGATCGTGCTCGTCCTGCTGGTGGTGTGGCTGGTCCTGCGCTTCTCGGGCATCATCGTCAAGCTGCTGCGACCCAGCGGCATCGAGGTGCTCACCCGCATCGCCGGCCTGCTGCTGGCCGCCATCGCCGTGCAGCTCGTCGCCGACGCGGTCGCCGCCTTCGTCACGGAGTACGCGCACGCCGGCTGACCCCTGTCGGCTGATCCCGGTCGCCCCGGCGCGCCGCCCGGGTCGGAAGTGTCGGGAGTGGATGGCAGTATCGGTGCCGACGAGGGGGAGGGCGGTGACCGATGGTTCGCGGGGCACGGGCGGTGGGTGACGAGCAGCCGGGCCTGTTCAGCGCGCCGGCGCGGCTGTTCGTCTGCACGCCGAGCAAGCTGTCGGCGTTCGAGGACTGCCCGCGCCGCTACCGGTACGCGTACGTGGACCGCCCGGCGCCGCCCAAGGGACCGCCGTGGGCGCACAACTCCCTCGGCGCGAGCGTGCACACCGCGCTGCGGGCCTGGTTCGACCTGCCGCCCGCCAAGCGGCGCCCGCAGGCGCTGCCGACCCTGCTGCGCGCCACGTGGGTGCGCGAGGGTTACCGCGACGACGCCCAGGAGCACGAGGCGTTCACCACGGCGGTGGGTTGGCTGGAGGCCTACGTGGCGGAGCTCGACCCGGGCTTCGAACCGCTCGCCGTCGAGCGGACGGTGGCCACGAAGACGACCACGCTGGCGCTGTCCGGCCGCGTCGACCGCATCGACGAGCGCGGCGGCGAGCTGGTGATCGTGGACTACAAGACCGGCCGGTCCCGGCTGGGCCCCGACGACGCGCGCGGCTCGCGCGCCATGGCGCTCTACGCGCTCGCGGCGTCGCGGGTGTTCCGCCGGCCGTGCCGCCGCGTCGAACTGCACCACCTGCCCACCGGCACCGTGGCGGCGCACGAGCACACCGACGAGTCGCTGGCCCGGCACCTGCGCCGGGCCGAGGAGTCGGCGGCCGACGCGGTCGGCGGGGAGCAGGCGCTCGCCCCGGGGGTAGACCCCGACGAGGCGTTCCCGGCCAACCCGGGTGCCCTGTGCGGCTGGTGCGACTACCGGCGTTCCTGCCCGGCCGCCGCCGACGTGCCCGAGCGGCAGCCGTGGGCGTCCCTGGAGCGGCTCGGCG
>JAEZGP010000535.1 GCA_023437285.1 Actinomycetes bacterium
CGCCTGGTGTGCCGCGCCGGAAAGCGAGCGAAGCATGCTTGCCACCCCCGTGGCAAGGTCCGCGGCACCCTCGGACAGGCGCTCGGCGAACTCGGGGCTCGGATCGCGCATCGCGGCGATGACCCGGCATACCGGGCAGACGCAGCATTCCGGGCTGCCGGTGGACAGGTGTGCCCCGGCCAGCCCGTTGGCCGCCACCGACGCGGCCGCCAGGGCCGCCGCGACCAGCCGCTGCGCCTCCTCGCGGATGGGGTCGGGGGCGGTCACCGGCCGCCACCCAGCGACTCGACCCGGCGCTTGAGCTCCGTGAGCGCCGTGTCCATGATCATCTTCTCGGCCTTGCGCTTGAACATCCCGAGCATGCCGACGGTCAGGTCGACCGCGAGCGTGTAGGTGACCGTCGACGTGCCGTCGCCGTTGTCGACGATGTCGTACGAGCCGTCCTGCGCCTTCTGCATCTTCGACGGCGCCACCAGGTGCCACTCGATGCGCGAGATGTCCTCGGCGTACTCGTAGGCCAGCGTGTACTCGTCGGAGACCACACCGGCGTCGAGCGCGAAGAACACCTGACTGGCGTACCCGTCCTCGTACTCCTCCACCACCTCGACGCGGCGCGCCGCGGATACCCACTCGGGGTACCGCGCGAAGTCGCAGATCACCTCCGCGACCTGCGAAGGACCTGCGTTGATCACGATGGACTGCGTCGACGTGTCGGCCACGGCAGGCAATCTACCTGGCGATCGGCGCGGGCGTCGGGTCCAGGGCACGACCTGCCCACCGGGGCGTCGCCGCGCCCCACCATCGCGCGCGCGGCGCCAACCGCGATAGGTTCACAGCGGGCGACGACGCCCGAGCAAGAGGAGCCACACGTGCGCGAGTTCACCGTCCCAGCCGCCGTCACGATCAGCGACACCACGACCCTCGTCGAGGCGGTCTGGAGCAACGCCGAGGCGACCCCCGACGCGGCACAGTTCGCCCGCCGGGGCGAGGCGGGCTGGGAGGACATCAGCTTCGCCCGGTTCCGCGACGAGGTCGTCGCGGTGGCCCGGGGCCTCGTCGCGGCCGGCGTCCAGCGCGGCGACCGGGTCGGCCTGATCAGCCGCACCCGGTACGAGTGGACCCTGGTCGACTACGCGATCTGGGCGTGCGGCGCGGTGACCGTGCCGGTGTATGAAACCTCCAGCCCCGACCAGATCCGGTGGATCCTGTCCGACTCGGGTGCCGTGGCGTGCGTCACGGAGACCGCCGAGCACGCCGCGAGCCTCGCCCAGGTACGCGGTGACCTGCCCGACCTGCGCGAGGCCTGGCAGATCGACCAGGGCGGGCTGGCCGACCTCATGGCCGCGGGCGAGGCCGTCGAGCCCAGCGAGATCGACCGGCGCCGGCTCGCCGGCCGCGCCGACGACCTCGCCACGATCATCTACACGAGCGGCACCACGGGTCGGCCCAAGGGTTGCATGCTGACCCACCGCAACATCTACGCCGACATCGCCAACGCGGTCCCGAACATGCCCAACCTGTTCAAGAACGGCGCGGCCACGCTGCTGTTCCTGCCCCTGGCCCACAGTTTCGCGCGGCTCATCCAGGTCGGCGTGGTGCAGGCGCGCGTGCACACCGGGTTCACCTCCGACCCCCGCAACCTGGTGACCGACCTCGACTCGTTCAGGCCGACGTTCATCCTCGCCGTGCCCCGGGTGTTCGAGAAGATCTTCAACGGCGCCCGGCAGAAGGCCACCAACGAGGGCCACGAGGCCATTTTCGACCGGGCCGCGCAGGCGGCCGTGGCCTATTCGGAGGCGCTCGACGCCGGCGGTCCCGGCCTGATCCTGCGGCTGCGCCACGCGGTGTTCGACCGGCTGGTCTACCGCAAGCTGCGCGCCGCCCTGGGCGGTCGGTGCCAGGCGGCGATCTCGGGCGGCGCGCCGCTGGGCGCCCGGCTGGCGCACTTCTTCCGTGGTGCCGGCGTGACGATCTACGAGGGGTACGGGCTGACCGAGACGTCGCCGGCCGTCGCGGTCAACCTCACCGACCACGTCCGCATCGGTACGGTCGGCCGGCCGCTGCCCGGCGTCACGGTCCGCATCGCCGACGACGGCGAGATCCTGGTCAAGGGCGACCTGGTGTTCAGCGGGTACTGGAACGACCCGCCGGCCACCGCCGAGGTCCTCGACCCCGACGGCTGGTTCCACAGCGGCGACCTGGGCTCGCTGGACGACGACGGCTACCTGTCGATCACCGGCCGCAAGAAGGAGATCATCGTCACGGCCGGTGGCAAGAACGTCGCGCCAGCCATCCTTGAGGACCGAGTTCGCGCCCATCCGCTGGTCAGCCAGTGCATGGTTGTCGGCGACCGGCAACCGTTCGTCGCCGCGCTGGTGACCATCGACGAGGAGACGCTCCCCGCCTGGCGCAGCGCCAACGGCAAGCCGGCTGACGCGCGAGCGGGCGACTTGCGCGACGATGAGGACCTGCGCCGCGAGGTGCAGAGCGCCGTCGATGAAGCCAACCGCACCGTCTCCAAGGCGGAGTCCATCCGGGTCTTCCGTATCCTCTCCGAGGATTTCACGGAGGCCAATGGGATGCTGACGCCGTCGATGAAAGTGAAGCGCACCATTGTGGCGAAGGAGTACGCCGACGAGATCGCCGCTATCTACCGCTGAGCGTCCGACCCGGTCGACGCGCACCCCCGGCCGTCCGGGCACCCTGAACGCCACCGGCGCGGAACGGGCGGGTCTCGCGCTGCGCCTGGCCATGCTGGCGCTCATCGCGGTGTTCACCATCGCCGCGACCGGCGACGTCGCCGCCCTCACCTGGGTGGCCCTGCTCGGCGCCGCGAGCCTGGCGGCCTGGGCGGGCCGCCCCCCGCTGCTGCCCACCCTCGGGCGGGTGGCCGAGGTGCTGATCACCGCGCTCGGCGCGAGCACTGTCGCCCTGGAGCCGGGCGGGGCGGCCAGCACGATCCTGCCGTACCTGACGATCCCGATCGTCGTGCCCGCCATCGAGGGACGCATCAGGGAGTCGATGGCCCTCGTGGGGCTCGCCGCCGTGGCGCTGGCCGCCGCCGGGGCGCCCGACGGGCTGCTGCAGAACACGTCGTACCTGCTGGTCTGCGCCGAGTGGCTCGCCATCGCGGGGCTGCTGGCCGCCTTCGTGTACGCGTCGCCGCGGCTGCTGACCCCGGAGGCCGGCGACGCTCCCGCGCCGTACGCCGAGGCCACCCGCCTGCTGACCCAGCTGCGTACGGTCGCCCGCCAGCTGCCCGGGGCCACCCTGGACCCGGGCAGCATCTCCGAGCACCTGCTGGAGGACGTGCGCCGCATCGCACCGGTCGACCGCGCCGCCGTGCTGTCCTCCAGCGGCGGGGGCCGGCTGGTGGTCCTGGCGCAGTTGGCCCCGGACCGGGTCGACTGGGAGACCAGCCTCGACTCGGACTCCGCGATCGCCGACGCGTGGGCCGCCCAGCAGGCGCAGGTCGCCAGCCGCTCGCAGTCGCGTACCGCCCCGTCGGACGCCCCGGTGTCGACGCTGGTCGTGCCCCTGCTGTCGGGGGTCCGCACGATCGGCCTGCTCACCATGGAGACCGACCGGGTGGGTGCCTACCCGCCCGACGTGGTGGCCGAGGTGACGGAGCTGGCCTCGGCCGGCGCGCTGCGGCTGGAGGCGGCGCTGCTCTTCGACGACGTGCGCTCGATCGCCACGAACGAGGAACGCCAGCGCCTGGCCCGGGAGATCCACGACGGGGTCGCCCAGGAGCTGGTCATCGTGGGGTACGGCATCGACAACACCCTGGCGACGCTGCCCGAGGACGCGGTGGAGAGCGCCGCCGAGCTGCGCGCGCTGCGCCAGGAGGTCACCCGTGTGATCACCGAGCTGCGGCTGAGCCTGTTCGAGCTGCGCAGCGAGGTCGACCGGCACGGCGGCCTGGCCGCCGCCATCGCCGAGTACGCCCGCACCGTGGGCTCGTCGGCCGGCCTGCGGGTGCACCTGTCGATCGACGAGACGTCGGCCCGGCTGCCCGCCGCCACGGAGGCCGAGTTGCTGCGCATCGCCCAGGAGGCGATCACCAACGCCCGCAAGCACGCCAACGCGAACAACCTGTGGGTCACCTGTGAGGTCGATCCCCCGTACGCCCGAATCGAAGTGAGTGATGACGGCGCCGGAATGTCAAGCCACCGGTCGGATGGCCGCTACGGCCTTGCGATCATGGCAGAGAGGGCGGAACGTATCCGGGGCCAACTGGAGATCACGCCGCGCGCCTCCGGCGGCACCTCAGTGGCCGTGGTGCTCAGCGCCTCGCCCCGACGGGGTAGCTTGTGACAAGCAGAAGGGGAGATCATCGGGCATGACGACCAGCACCACCACTCCGCCGAACCGGACCAAGGTTCTTCTTGTCGACGACCACGACCTCATCCGCAAGGGTCTGCGGCACGCTTTCGAGCGCGACCGTAACTTCGAGGTGGTCGGCGAGGCGGCCACGGCGGCGGAGGCGGTCCGTCAGGCCGGCGCCCTCCAGCCCGATGTTGTGATCATGGACCTCCGCCTGCCGGACGGCAGCGGCCTGGAGGCCGCCCGCGCGCTGCGCAAGGCCAGCTCGACCATGGGCATCGTGGTGCTCACCATGTACGCCGGCGACGACCAGCTGTTCGGCGCCCTGGAGGCCGGCGCGAGCGCGTTCGTGCCCAAGACCGCCCCGGCCGACGAGGTCGTGGCGGCGGCCCGCCACGCGGCCTCCTCCCCCAGCGCGTTCACGGCGGCCGACCTGGCCGAGGCCATGAAGCGCCGGCTCGCCCCCGCCGGCCCGCAGCTGTCGCCGCGCGAGAGCCAGGTGCTGCGCCTGCTCGCCGACGGCATGAGCGTCGCGGGCATCGCCAAGCAGCTCTACGTCAGCGAGTCCACCGCCAAGACCCACATCTCCAAGCTGTACGAGAAGCTCGGCGCGGCGAACCGGGCCCAGGCCCTGATGACGGCCCTGCGGCTCGGCCTGCTCGAGGCCCCCGACGCGCCGAAGTTCTGACACCTCGTCTCTGGCACCTCGTCTTCTGACACCTCGTCGAGCGGGCCATCGGCTCGCTTCTGGATCTCGGCGGCACCCGAGCGCCGTGGAGGCAACGGAATGATCGACCCCCTCGACCCGGCCACGTCGCTGGATGACCTGGCGGCCGGCGCGTCCCGCACGGCCACCCGCGGCCGGCACCGGCGCGCGTTCCCGGACACCGACTGGCGCGCCGACCGCGTCGGCGCCGCCCGCCGGGACGAGAACCCCACGGTCCTGGCCCGGATGCGTACCGGCTGGGCCGTGATCGGCGACACGCAGTACCTGCCCGGATACTGCGTCCTGCTCGCCGACGCCCCGGACGTCGACCACCTGCTCGACCTGCCCCGCACCGCCCAGGTCGACTTCCTCACCGACATGGCGCTGCTGGGCGAGGCCGTCTTCCACGCCTGCAACGGGTTGGACCCGGCGTTCCGGCGGGTCAACTACGAGGTGCTCGGCAACTCGATGCGCCAGCTGCACGCCCACGTGCACGCCCGCTACGCCTGGGAGCCCGAGCAGTACCGCTCGGGTCCGGTCTGGCGCTACCCGGACGACCTGCGCGAGGCCCCCGAGCACCTGCTCGGCGAGCAGCACGAAGGGCTGCGCGACGCGATCGTCATCGCGTTGGAGCGCGTGATGCTCGACGCCTACGGCGCTCTCCCGGACGCGGACGGCCGCCTCTAGCCGCCTGGCCAGGAGTTATGTCCGTAACTCGCCCGCATCCGCGCCACCTGGATGCCCACTGGGATGTTCGGTGTCGGCGGGGAGGTGCCGGACGGTGTCGCCGGGCTTGATCGTTGCGCCGATGAGCACCCGGGCGTTGAGACCGCGCAGTCGCAGACGCTGACCCTCGGCGCTCCAGACGATCTTGTGGGCGTCGCGTCCGAACCGAGCGGCGAATTTTGCGCAGCCGTTGTGTGGCTCGGCGGTCACCTCGATGACGGCCCGGTCGCCGATCGCCAGGCGTGAACCGGCTGGCAGGGCGTCGAGACTCAGGTCGAGATCGAGGTAGAGCTGGTCCCCGGCGAGCGCCCAGGCGTCACGGTCGGGACCCGCGATCAACTCAGCGAAACGGCTGTTGATGACGTTCAGCTGCATGTCGGGGTGCGGTGACCCGTCGGTGGTTCGTGAGCTGGGCCGTTGGCTCCAGCTGTCGCCGACCAGCCCGGCGGCCGGGTCCAGCTCCGCCAGGGACATCACCTCCCGAGCGTCGACGGCCGGCCGGCGTACGACAAGTGCCACGATGCCGACACCCCGTGGGGAGCGCCGCACGAGATGCAGCCCTTCAACGAGGTCGTCCATGGAGCGATGGTGTACGGGGACGGAGTTGGCCACGGTCCGACTGTGCCCCACGCACGCCAGCGGCGTCCAAGCTGTTTCTCGGAGCGCGAGATCGCAATGAGCGTCATGGCGCGCGTTCCTAGCCGCTACGGACCCTCCTGTCAGGACGCCAACAGGGCGGCCAGGCGCGCGGCCTGGTGGTCCCAGCCCCATTCGCGCTCCACCCACGCGCGACCCTCGGCCCCCATGCGCTTGGCCAGCGCCGGGTCGGCCAGCAGGGTGGCGACGCGGTCGGCCACGGCGGCGACGTCGCGGCCGGGGGCCACGAAGCCCGTCTCCCCCTCGCGTACCGCGTCCGGGGCGCCGCCGGAGTCGCCCGCCACGACGGGCAGCCCGGTCGCCGACGCCTCCAGGTAGACGATGCCGAGGCCCTCGACGTCCAGCCCGCCGCGCCGGGTCCGGCACGGCATGGCGTACACGTCGCCGGCCGCGTAGTGCTCCGGCAGGCGGGCCCACGGGACCGTCCCGGTGAACCGCACATGAGCCGAGACGTCCGTCTCGCGGGCGAGCCGCTCAAGGTCGGCACGGTACGGGCCGCCGCCCACGACGAGCAGCGCCGCGTCCGGCACCCGGCGGCGGATCGCCGGCAGGGCCCGGATCAGCGTGTCCTGCCCCTTGCGCGGCACCAGCCGCGACACGCACACGACGACGGGCCGCCCGACGAGATCGTGTTCCTCGCGCACCGCTGCCCCCGACACCGACGGCGCGTAGGCCTCGGTGTCGACC
>JAEZGP010000561.1 GCA_023437285.1 Actinomycetes bacterium
GGCCAGCGCCGGGATCGCCGCCAGGCGGTGCAGGGCGTCGGCCACGGTCGCCGGCGCGACGACGACCTTCAGGACGAGATCGTCCGGCGTCGCCGGTGTCGCGGCACCCGGGTCGGGCACCTCGACACCGCCGAGCACGTCGCACACGCGCGCGCAGCGGGCCGCGACGCCGTCCGGCGAGCCCTCCATCAGCGTCTCGACGACGCCGGTGCCCGTACGCAGGTCGTAGGTCAGCTCGATCGCCGACGGTTCGACGCGCGAGCGCGCGTACGCGGACACGACGGCCCGGACCGCGGCCGGCCCGTCGACGTCGTGGCGGGTCCACCGGCTGGCCCTGGCCCGCGCGTGCAGCCGGAAGGTGGCCGCCACCATGACGGCGAGCGTCCCGTACGACCCGGTCATCAGCTTGCAGAGGTCATAGCCGGCCACGTTCTTGACGACCTTGCCGCCGCCGCGGGCGGCCGTGCCGTCGGCGCGGACGAGCTGGACGCCGATGAGCAGGTCGCGCACGGACCCGTACCGGTGCCGCAGGGGTCCGGACGCGTTGGCGGCGATGAGGCCGCCCACGGTCTGCTCCCCCGCGACGTCGAGCGCCAACCGCTGCCCGTGCCCGGCCAGGTGGCGCTGCAGGTCCGCCAGGCTCAGCCCGGCCTGCGCCGTGACCTGCAGGTCACCGGGACTGTGCTCCAGGACCCGGTGCAGGCGCCGGGTGGTCAGGAGCACGTCGAGGTGGCGGGGCGGGGGCCCGGCCGCGAGGGTCGTCCCGTTGCCGGTCGCGGTCAGGCAGCCGCCGACGGCGGCCACGGCGCGCACGACCTCGCCCACCTCGCGCGGCGACGCCGGGGCAACCACCAGCGGCGGCACCAGGCCGCCGACCGCGTCACCGTCGCCGCCGGCGCGTACGTTGTCCGGCCCGCAGATGTCCGCGAGACGCCCCCGCAGCAGCGTGTCCCGGTCAGAAGACATCGCCGGCCCCCGCCTCGGTGAGGGGGTGCACGCCGCGTCGCGGCCCGGGCCGCTCCCCGCACAGGCGCGGCGTGGGGAACAGCTTGCCGGGGTTGGCGACCCCCGAGGGGTCGAACGCGCATCTGACCCGGTGCATGGTGTCCAGATCGTCCTCGGTGAACATCAGGGGCATGTACTTCTTCTTGTCCAGGCCCACGCCGTGCTCGCCGGTGATGGAACCGCCGACCGCGACGCACAGGGCCAGGATCTCGCCGGCGAGTTCCTCGGCCTGCTCGGCCTGGCCGTCGACCGCGTCGTCGAAGAGCACCAGGGGGTGCAGGTTGCCGTCGCCGGCGTGGAACACGTTGGCCACCCGCAGGCCGTACCGGTCGCCGAGGTCCGCGATGCGGCGCAGCACCTCGGGCAGGCTGGTGCGCGGCACGACGCCGTCCTGGACGTAGTAGGCGGGGCTGATCCGGCCGACCGCCGCGAACGCCGCCTTGCGGCCCTTCCAGATGAGCTGGCGTTCCTCGTCGGTCTGGGCCACGTGCATCGAGGTGGCGCCGGCCTGGTGGCACAGCCGCTCGACGTCGGCGGTGTCGCGGTCCACCTCGACCGCGGGCCCGTCGAGCTCGACGATGAGGACGGCGGCCGCGCCGTCGGGGTACCGGGTGGCGACGGCCTGTTCCACCGCCGCGATCGCGGGGGCGTCCATCATCTCGATCGCGGCGGGCAGCAGGCCCTCGGCGATGATCGACGACACGGCCGCGCCGGCGTCGTCGATCGAGGAGAACGCGGCCAGCAGCGTGCGTACGGCCTCGGGGCGGGTCAGCAGCCGCAGGGTGGCCCGGGTGGCCACGCCGAGGGTGCCCTCGCTGCCCACGAACGTGCCGACGAGGTCGTAGCCGGGGTACTCCACCGCCGTGCCGCCCAGTTGCTGGGTCGACCCGTCCGGCACGACGACGTCGAGACCCGTGACGTGGTTGGTGGTGAACCCGTACTTGAGGCAGTGGGCGCCGCCGGAGTTCTCGGCGACGTTGCCGCCGATGCTGCACACCGACTGGCTCGACGGGTCCGGCGCGAAGTAGAGGCCGTGCGGCGCGGCGGCGACGGTGACGTCGAGGTTGATGACCCCCGGCTCGACGACGGCCCGCTGGTTTTCCGGGTCGATGGCCAGGATGCGGCGCAGCTTGGTGGTGACGATGAGGACCCCGTCGGCGCGCGGGGTCGCGCCGCCGGACAGTCCCGTCCCTGAGCCGCGCGCGACGAACGGCACCTGATGGCGCGCGCAGGCGGCGACCGCGCTCGCCACCGCCGCGGCGTCGTCGGCCAGCACCACGACCGCCGGGGTGCTGCGGTGGTTGGTGAGACCATCACAGTCGTACGCCCGCAGCGCGGACGGGTCGGTCAGCACCGCCCGCGCGCCGAGTGCCGCGACGAGTTCGGCGACGGCCGCGTCCACCCGCTGCCGCGCCTGCGGCGGCGGGTCCTCGGGAGCCACGTTCACTGCCCGGCTCCTTCCACGAGCGGTCGGGTGGTGGCGCAAAGCTAACCCAGTTCACCAGGCGAGATCAACTCTCCGCACAGTGAAAACTGTGCTTGCGGCGCACGTACCCGATCAGATACAACCTTCCCACCATGGCGACCCGCACCGTGAACTCCCTGCAACGCGCCGCCACGCTCCTCGACGCGCTCGCCGACAGGAGCGGCCCGGGCAGCGCCGTCAGCGACCTCGCCGAACGCACCGGATTGCCGTACACGACCGTCCACCGGCTCCTGTTGTCCCTGGTGGTGTGCGGTCACGCCCGGCCGGCCACGGATCCGGGCCGGCCCGCGCGCGGGTCCGGACTGGTGCGGCTCGGCGCGGCGGCGCGCCGCACGTACGGCTGGTGGGCACAGCCCTACCTGGAGCGGCTCGCGGACCTCAGCGGCGAGACCGCCAACCTCGCGACGCTCGACGGCGACGAGGTCGTCCGCGTGGCGCGGGCCCGCAGCCGCCGGTCGGCGCGGCCGGTCACCGGAACAGGCACCCGGGCGCCGGCCCACACCACAGCCGCCGGCAAGGTGCTCCTCGGCTACCTGTCGTCGGCCGAGGTCGAGCAGCTCGCGGGGCGCCGTGGGCTGCCACCCAGGACGCAGTTCACCATCACCACGGTCGACCGGCTCCTGGCCGCGGTCGACGCCGCACGCGCCGACGGGTACGCCACCGACGACGAGGAGACCGAGCTGGGCGTGCGGTGCATCGCGGTACCGGTGTTGAGCGCGGCCAACGGCGTCGCCCCGATCGCGGCGATGTCGGTCTCCGGCCCGTCCCGCCGGCTCACCGCCGAGCGCTGCGCGGTGCTGGTGCCGCGGATGGTCCGTCTCGCCGATCAGATGGCGCGGGAGTCCTGAGGCTCATCAGGCGCCCCCGACCGTCCCCCGGCCGTACCGCCGGCGGCCGACCAGCACGAGGACGGCGCCGAGCAGCACGCACAGCGCGCCGACGGCGGCCAGCTGCGGCAGGCCGCTGGTCCCGGTGACCGGCAGCGGCGGCACGTACTGGTTGGCGAAGACGCAGGTCACATCCTGCCCGATGGCCAGCCTGACGGCGCGGTCGGTGACGGTGACCTTCCGCCCGGTCGCGCTGAGCACACACGTCGGCGCCAGGGTGCGGTAGTTCTTGGGTCCGCCCGTTTCGGAGAGTCGGTACGTGCCCGCCGACACGCCGGCATCGGTCACCGCGGCGGTTCCGGCGGCCCCGGAGATGCTCTGCCGGCGGCCGGTCGCCGTGAGGGTCCAGGAACCCGGCGCGGCCGAGCCACCGCGGACGTCCTTGACCAGGGTCAGCCGGGGCTGGATGTCGTGGTTGGCGAAGGTACAGGTGATGTGCTGACCGAGATCGGGGGTGAGCTTGTTGTCCGGGGTGGGCACCACCGTGGTGGTGCCGGTGAGCACGCAGGTCACCCCGTCACTGGCGTACCCGGCCGGGCCGTCGGCCTCGGACAGCGCGTACGTGGTGCCCGGGTCGGCCTGCACGGCGGTGACGCCCGCCTGGCCGTGGCGCCCGACGATGGCACCGCCCGCGGTCCCGGCGTCGGCGCGCAGCAGCCAGTCGGTGCGCTTGGCCGCGCCGCCGAACTGGTTGGTCACGCTCTTGCGCAGGGTCAGGTGGGCCGGGTTCGCGACGTTCGTGGCGATGCACACCACGTAGGTGCCGATGCTGAGGATGATCTGGCCGTTGGTGCCGTCGAACACGTTGGCGTTGTTCAGGCCGCTGCGTTCCCGTACGGAGCAGGCCCAACTGCCGGTTGCGGGCGGTTGGATCGTCGCGCCCTCCGCCACGGTCTGGGTGTAGCCGGGCACGGTGCTCTCACCGAGCGTGTACACGGTCTCCGGCGTGACGTTCTGGGAGACTCCGTCGGTTCCGCTGAAGACCGGTGTGGTGCCCTGGTAGGCGGTGAGGGTCCAGGCTGAGGCTGGCGCGGCCTCGCCGTAGGGATTCTCGACCAGCTTGACCAGCTCCAGGGTGGTGAGGCAGGTGAGCGTGTCGGTCACCGCGAAGGTGTTGACCCCGGCGACCAGCGTGTGCTGGCCCAGATCACCGGATGCCGTGTTGGTGCAGCCCGCCGGGAGGAGGACCTCGTCGAGGGTCTCGCCGACGGTGACGGAGTCCCCGGCTTGGTAGCCGCTGTACGTCACGCCCCAGTTGGCTTCCTCCTGGCCGGTGAGGTCGAGGAAGGCCTCGAACTGCACGGGCTGCGTGGGATTCTCGTATCGGGTCCCGTTGATGACCCAGGTTTTGTTCACCACCACCGCCGCGAGCGGCAACGGCGCCCGGTTGAGCACCGTACAGGTGACGATCGCCGAGGCATCGGCGTTGACGGTGAAGCCGAGCGTGCCGCTGTTGGTGACCGTGGTCGGCGTGCCGTTGGCGGAACAGGCGGCGTTGAACCCGCTCTGTTGCTCCAGGGTGTAGCCGCTCTGGAGGGTCTCGCTCAGGGTGACCGGGCGGGTCGTACTGCCGGCGAGGTCCACGGCGAAGTTGACCGCCCCGGAGTCGCCGGTGACGCCGGAGGCCGGGGTGACGCCGGACGTCGCGGTGGTGAAGGTCCACCCGGGTGCGGGCAGGGCGTCGGCCGCCGTGCCGCCCGGCGGGATGGCCAGCTTGACCACGCTGATCGTGCCGCTGCACGAGGCGAGGGCGATCTTTCGGAACTGCTGGGCCAGTGCGGCATAGTCGGTCTGGATGTAGTCGGAGCCGCTGACGGGACCGGACACGGCCTGCAGGTTGTTGGCGGCCCCGCTCACCCCGACGCCGACGCCGACGGCGACCACCCGGGTGCCTTCGGCCTTGAGCGCGTTGGCCGAGAAGACCCCCTCTTCGACCTCACGGAACCGGGTGAAGTACCCCGGCCCACTGGGCGGTGACGACCCGTACAGCGTCGGGCTGCCGTCGGTCAGCATGAGGACGATGTCGAAGGCCGGCGTGGCGGACGCCATCTCGAACAGGCCGGCCGCCCAGTTGGTGCTGCCCCCGGAGGTGAGTCCGTTGATGGCGGTCTTCACGGAGGTCGCGCCGGCCGTGGCGGCGACCGGTGTCGGAGGGAGGACGGTCTGTGCGTCATTGGCGAACGTGGCGAGCCCGATCGACGAGGGGGTGCCGGTCAGCGCGTCGACGAACCCGTTGGCGGCGGCCTTGACGTCGGACAGGTACGGCGTGATCGAGGTGGAGACGTCCAGGAGCAGACCGATGTTGAGGCCGCATTTGTTCGGCAGCGGCGGGTTGTCGCGCCGGTCGGCCCACTGCGATCCCCGGGCGGTACGGTTTTCGTTGCCGCTGCTCACCTCGGGGATGGTGTAGGTCTGGTCGCGGCGTACCTGCCCGGTGAAATACCTGTTGTACACGGTGGGCGTCGTGGTGGCGTTGACGGAGCCCGTATCGAAGTTGTTGATGACCGACCAGCCTGACGGCGCCGAGCGTTCCACCACCCAGTAGCCCTGCCCACTTCCGGTGCGCTCGGGCACGTCCACCGAGCATCTTCCGATGCTGCCCGTCACGCAGGACGCGGTCGGGGTCGCCCCCGGACTCGGCGGGCTGCCCTGGGTGCCGGCGAAGAAGTCGAACGTCGCCCCCGACAGGCGGCTCACGGCGTCCGGGCTGACCCGGTCGCCGCCCTTCTGCACCACCAGCGTCGCCGAGGTCGACGCGGCGTACGCCGAGTTCCGGGGGCTGCCCAGGCCTAGTACACCGAACGCGCCGAAGGCCACGGTCGCCGCCGCGACGGCGGCCACCGCCTGTCGAACACCTGTACCCACGTGCATGGCGTGCTCCGTTTCGATCAGCAACTCGGGCGGGGTGGCCGCGATGCAGCATGGGTCATCGTCACACTACAGGATGAGTTATTAGACTACATCCGAAAAGGTATGAGTCTGGACAAAAGGCCGGCGGGGGCCGAGAACCATCCGCGCAACCTGTCCCGGTAGGCACGCGCGGATCTAACGCAACGTCACGCACTCGCCGAGAAGGGCGCGCCACCCCCGACCCTTTGCTCTGCTTACATATAGGCATCAGTAACGGTGAGTGACGGACGCCGATCTTGGGCCGTCGAGAGCTCCGCTGCTCAGCGACCGCTTCCTCTGAGTAAGCAGAGCAAAGGACAGGGAAGAGGGTGAGGCTCGGCCGTGCTACGAACACGCGCAGTTACCATCACCCAGCGTGGTCGGATGTCGGCTGCAAACCAGCCGTGATCCTCTAATGTGGCGCGGTGGCCACCCCCAGTCCGACGCGGCGCACCCTGACCCCGGCGGACATCGAGTCGCTCACCCGCGCTCCTTCGGCGACGGGATGCGCGTCGTCGATTGCGGTCCGCTGTCCGGCGGCGGGTTCGCGGCGGTGTGGTGGGTACGCCTCGGCGACGGACGTACGGTCGTCCCCGAAACGTCGCCGCCCGCGCACGTAAAACCGCTGCGGTACGAGCGTGACCTGCTCGCCCACGACCGCGACCCGGCTGTGCTGGACGGCGACGGCCCCGCGCACGAGGAGTTCGGCCCGATGGTCGCCGAGCTGCACCGGATCACGGGCAGCGGACGCGGCGTTGTGGTCCGCCGCCGGGTCGCCGAGGATATGGGCGACTGTCTGCGACCCGAAGGGGAGCCCGATGAGCGAAGCGTCCAGCGTAAGCAGGATCGGTTCGATGGCCGGCCCGTCAAGGGCAGTCGCGCTGCCCGACGACTTCCAGGATCGGGTGTTCGCGGCGATCGCCGTCCAGCGGCCGGCGGTGCTGGCCTACATCAAGGCGGTCCGACGCAAGAACCCCTCCGCGACGCCGGCGGAGGTGATGAAGAAGATTGAAGCGCATTACGTCGCCAGCACCACGGCGGCCAGCGCCGCCGCCGGCGCGTCCGCCGCCATCCCCGTCGTGGGCATCCCCACCGCGATCGGGCTCGGGGTCGCCGATCTGCTGTTCTTCTACGAGACGACCGCGCTCTTCGCGCTCTGCATGGCCGAACTGCGCGGGATCCCCATCGACGATCCCGAGCGGGCGAAGGCGGTCGTCCTCGGCGCGGTGCTCGGCGAGAAGCGCAAGAGCAGGGTCACCGAGCTCGTCATGGGTGCGCTGCCGGCGGGGACGACCATCGCGGGAGCCCGGGCCATCGCGGGTACCGCGGTCTCCGGAGCCGCGCCGAAGTGGGGCGAGGTGCTCGCTCAGCAACTGCCCGACTCGGCGCTCGTACCCGTCACGGTCGTACTCGCCCGGCAGGCGGTCGCCCAGGGCGCCGTGATCGGATCGGTCAAGATCAGCACAAAAGCCATTCCGGTACTCGGCGCGGTCGCCGGCGGGGCGACCAGCTTTTTCTTCGGCAGCGGCGTGGTGAAGTCCTGCCGTGCCGGGTTCGGCGAACCCGTGGCAACCTGGCCGGCCTGGCTCGAACTCACGGACAACGACGGTGACGGCGACGGCGTCGCCAACCCGTCGAGGGCGTACCTCGCGATGCGGTCGGCGTCGGAGTCCGCCAAGGACTTCGGCGAGAACATGTGGGGACGCATCGTCGAAGCGACCGAGGCCTTCCGCAGCGTCGATCTGGACGGGGACGGGGTGCCGGACAAGCCCCGCGCGATCACCGCCGTCAAGGGCGCCTCGACCGCCGTCGCCGGCGCGGTCGGCGGAGCCGCCAAAGCGGTCGGTACTGCCGGCGCGAGCGTCGCCGGAGCGGCGGCCGGCGTCTTCAAGCGCAACAAGAAGCCCGCCGGTGACGAGCCGGCCCAACTGGAAGCTGCCCCGTCCGACCCGAGCGAAACCCTGCCGCCGGCCTGAACCTCCGGGTGGTATCCGGAGTCGGTCAGTACGCCGGCGCCCAAGAGCCGAGTCACGTCTCGCGACGCAGGGCCCGGAGCGGGTGCTCCGGGCCCTGCGTCACTTCCTGGTGCGACGTTGGTTCGGGTCGTCGGTCAGGGGCTGGTGCAGGAGATGCTGCTGGGCGGCGTGTTGGTGCTTCCGCTGACCAGGAAACCGAAGTTGGTCGAGGCGTTCGCGCCGAG
>JAEZGP010000637.1 GCA_023437285.1 Actinomycetes bacterium
GGCCAGGGCCGAGCGGCGGATCTCCCGGCTGGTCCACGATCCGCGCGGACCGGCGAGCAGCGCGATCTCGCGGTGGCCGAGGCCGGCCAGGTGCTCGATCGCGTCCCGCGCGCCCTGTCCGACGTCCATGACGACGGAGGGCAGGCCCGTGACGAGCCGGTTGATGACGACGAGCGGCACTTCGCGGCCGCACTGTTCGATGAGGCTGTTGCTCATCCGCGGGCTGCACAGCAGGACGCCGTCGACCTGCTTGGCCATGGCGAGCACCAGCTCCTCCTCGGCCGTGGCGTCCTCATTGGTGTCGGCGACGAAGACGTGGTAGTCGCGCTGGCGGGCCTGGCTTTCCGCCGCCTTGATCAGGGGCGGGAAGAAGGGGTTGGCGATGTCGGCCACGATCAGGCCGACGTTGTGCGTACGGCCGGTGATCAGGGCGCGGGCCGCCCGGTTGGGGCGGTAGCCGAGGCTCTCGGCGGTGGCCAGCACCCGGCTGCGGGTGTCCGGGTTGACCAGGTGGGGCGCCGAGAAGGTGCGCGACACCGTTGAGATGTGCACGCCCGAGGCGCGTGCGACGTCGCGGATGGTGGCCGGCACGGCGCCTCCTTTCGGTATGTGGCGTGGGTCGAATGCAGACAGTGGTCTGGATGAATGGCCAATTAATGCAAACGCTTGCTCACGTGTCAACGGTCATGTGTTGCCGTTTGATTACAGGTAAGCGCTATCCCAGCCCGGATAAACACACAAAAGTGGATGTTCCAGGTCCATGCGAAGCGAGCCGTTGACGCATGGGGCATCGACATGTTTGCTTCTCCTGCAAACCTTTGCAGGAGCGGTGCTGTGCGGCGCCGCTTCCGCGCACCCTGGGAGGCCAGCCTGCCGGTGCGCGCCACCGACTGGCCTGAGGGCGACCGTCCCGCACGCTCGACCGCACGAAGGAGAACCCGCAGTGCCCAGCGACATCCTGTTCCCGGCCGACGCCACGCAGCGGGGCCTGGCCCGCGAGCTGTACGCCCTCGCGGCGCGGCAGCCGATCATCAGCCCGCACGGTCACGTGGACCCGGCGATCCTCGCCGACGACGCGCCGTTTCCGGACCCGGCCCGGCTGCTCATCGTGCCCGACCACTACCTGACCCGGATGCTGCTCAGCCAGGGCGTACCGCCGTCGCGGCTCGGCGTACCGACGGTCAACGGGGAGCCGGTGCAGGCCGACGGACGCGCCATCTGGCGTACGTTCGTCGACCACTGGCACCTGTTCCGGGGCACCCCGACGCGGCTGTGGCTGGAGCGCACCTTCGAGACAGTGTTCGGTGTGACCACGCCGCTGCGGTCGGACACGGCCGACGAGATCTACGACGCGATCGCGGCGAAGCTGGCCGAGCCGGCGTTTCGGCCGCGCGCGCTGTTCGAGGCGTTCAACATCGAGGTGCTCGCCACCACCGAGGCGCCGCTGGACGACCTGGCCAAGCACGCCAAGCTGGCCGCCGACGGCTGGGGCGGCCCGGGCGGGCGGGTCATCACGACGTTTCGCCCGGACGACGTGGTCGACATGGACTGGGCCGGCTGGGCCGACCGGGTCACGCGGCTGGGCGAGCTGACCGGTGAGGACACCACCACGTTCGCCGGCTATCTGGCCGCGCTGCGGCAGCGCCGCGAGGCGTTCATCGCCGCCGGCGCCACGTCCAGCGACCACGGCCACCCCACCGCCCGTACGCTGAACCTCGGGCCGGCCGAGGCGCAGGCCCTGCTGCGGCGCGGCCTGGCGGGCGAGGTGAGCGCCGCCGACGCCGAGGCGTTCCGGGCCCACATGCTCGTCGAGTTCGCCCGCATGTCCATCGAGGACGGACTGGTGATGCAGCTGCATCCCGGCTGCGTACGCAACCACAACACGTGGCTGCACGCCACGCACGGCCGCGACGTGGGCGGCGACATCCCGCACGCCACGGAGTACACGCACGCGCTCGCGCCGCTGCTCGACGCGTACGGCAACGACCCGCGCCTGCGGCTGGTCGTCTACACGCTTGACGAGGACACGTTCTCGCGGGAGCTGGCACCGCTCGCCGGCGGGTACGCGGCGCTGTTCCTGGGGCCGCCGTGGTGGTTTCTGGACTCCCCCGAGGCGATGCGACGCTTCCGCGAGACGGTCACCGAGACCGCCGGCTTCTACAACACGACCGGGTTCGTCGACGACACCCGCGCCTTCTGCTCCATCCCGGCCCGCCACGACGTGGCCCGCCGCGTCGACGCGGCGTTTCTCGCCCGGCTCGTGGCCGAAGACCGGTTGCCGCTCGACGAGGCGGCCGAGACGATTGTCGACCTCGCCTACCGGCTGCCCAAGCGGATCTTCCGCCTGGACGACGACCCGCGGAAAGAGACAGCATGACCACGACCATCACCGCCGTCACCGTGCGCGACGTGCGCTTCCCCACCTCGCTGCACGCCGACGGCTCCGACGCCATCAACCGGGGCGACTACTCGGCGACCTACGTGGAGCTGCACACCGACGCCCCCGATGGGACGGTCGGGGCCGGGTTCACCTTCACCAACGGGCAGGGCAACGAGATCACCTGCGCGGCGGTGCGGGCGTTCGAGCCGGCGCTCGTCGGCCGTACGCTCGAAGAGATCTTCGCGGACCCGGTGGCCTTCTCGCGCAGCCTGACCGCCCACCCGCAGCTGCGGTGGCTCGGCCCGGAGAAGGGCGTCATCCACATGGCGACCGGCGCGATCGTCAACGCCGTGTGGGACCTGCGGGCCAAACTCGCCGGGGTGCCGCTGTGGCAACTGCTCGCCGAGATGCCGACCGACGAGTTGGTGGCGTGCGTCGACTTCCACCACATCACGGACGCGCTGACCCCGGCCGACGCGGCCGCGATCCTGGACAAGGGCCGGGTCGGCTACGAGGAGCGGCTCGAGCGGCTGCGGCGCGACGGGTTCCCCTCGTACACGACCTCGGTGGGCTGGCTCGGGTACCCCGACGAGAAGGTCCGTGCCCTGGCCAGGCAGGCGTACGCCGAGGGCTGGCGGGCCATGAAGATGAAGGTGGGCGGGCCGCTCGCCGACGACGTGCGCCGCGCCGGGATCATCCGGTCGGAGATCGGGCCGGACGCGCTGCTCATGATGGACGCCAACCAGGTCTGGGACGTCGACGTGGCGATCGCCGCGATGGCGGAACTCGCGCGCTTCGACCCGTACTGGATCGAGGAGCCGACGCACGCCGACGACGTGCTCGGCCACGCCCGCATCGCCGAGGCGGTCCGCGACCTGACCGGCGGACGCTGCCGCGTGGCGACCGGCGAGGCCGCCGCCAACAAGGTCATCTTCAAGCAGCTGTTGCAGGCCAACGCGATCGGCGTCATGCAGATCGACTCGTGCCGGGTGGCGGGCGTCAACGAGGTGCTCGCCGAGATCCTCCTGGCGGCCAAGTTCGGCGTGCCGATCTGCCCGCACGCCGGCGGCGTGGGCCTATGCGAGTACGTGCAGCACCTGGCGATCTTCGACTACCTGCGCGTCGGCGCGTCCTTGGACGGCCGCATGATCGAGTACGTCGACCACCTGCACGAGCACTTCGTCGACCCGGTACGCACCCGCGAGGGCCGCTACCTGGTCCCCGAGGAGCCCGGCTACAGCGCGACGATGAAGCCGGAGTCCATCGCCGAATACTCGTTCCCCGACGGGCCGGTGTGGGCGGCGTGAGCGACCGGCTCTCGCTGCGCACGGTCGGGCGGGTTCCGGCCGGTGCCCGCCCGGCGGTGCTGCCGGGCGAGGTGCGCGCCGGCATCGTGCACCTCGGCCTCGGCGCATTCCACCGCGCTCACCAGGCGGTCTACACCGAGGCGGCGATCGCCGCCGGCGGCGGCCGCGACTGGGGCATCGTCGGGGTCGCGCCGCGCAGCCGCGACGTGCTCACCGCCCTCGCCGAGCAGGACGGCCTGTTCAGCGTCGTCACCCTCGACGGCGGCGGCGCCAGCGCCAAGGTCGTCGGCGCGTTCGCCGGGCTGCGGCACGCGGCCGGCGATCCGGGCGGCGTCGTCGGGCTGCTCGCCCACCCCGACATCCGCTGCGTGACGCTCACCGTCACCGAGAAGGCGTACGCCCTGGACCCGGCGACCGGGGCCCTGCGCGACGACCCACAGGTGCGCGCCGACCTGACCACCGGCCGGCCGCCCACGAC